>NZ_JAKTIG010000011.1:0-56673 GCF_027855145.1 Acinetobacter sp. AOR18_HL | reverse complement strand
ATTTACAGAATTAGGCAGACCTCATACCCAAGTTGTAACCTAAATTTTAGCAACTTAGGAAAACTTTACCTTCAAAGGCTTTATGCAACAAAGCCGTTTAGATGTAAAAACGAATACTAAAGTTACAGTGCTTGGTTTGAGTTATAGAACAAAATGGTAAGACAATATAAATGGATGTTCCGCCCTAAACTTGCTATCTCAATTTTATCTGTTGCGATGGTAAGTGTTTCTGGATCTTATGCAGATGGTTTTTACACGATTATAGGTCCAGATGGGCGTCCTATGATTGTACCGAGTAAAAAAGTTGATCAAAAAAGACAGCTACCTCCTAGAGTGGAAATACAATCTCAAAATCTACCGAATAAAATTATAATTGATCCAGCTCAAAAAGTTTCTAAAGAAAAAACTATAGATGCACCAAAAAAAATGGAGCAATCAACACAAAACAAATTAAATACTGCACCGACTGCACCGACTGCACCGACTGCACCGACTGCACCGACTGCACCGACTGCACCGACTGCACCGACTGCACCGACTGCACCGACTGCACCGACTGCACCGACTGCACCGACTGCACCGACTGCACCGACTGCACCGCAAAAAGTCCAAAATACTCAGCCTACTTCAGCAAATAGTCATGAATTAAAAACACCTATTGAAAATGTAAAACTTCAAACGGCGTCTAATAATGAATGGCAGAAACAATTACTTTTAATTCCACCTCCGATCAAAAGTACCTCACAGGCTTCTCCTGAGCCAACTTCTTCACAAGATAAGTCTAAATTTACTACTATTGATGGCATAGAATATGTAAATAGTGAATATCTAGAAGACCAAGAGTTTAATTTAGAAGGAAAAAAACGTTTTTATATCGTGCCAGATGGATTAGGCAGAACTGAGTCAATAGAACGGAAAAAAGGTCTAAGTCGATCAACATTGGATCAGCTTTTTAATCGCCATACTCAAGATACAGAGTCGGCAGTGGTATTAGCCCCGACGTATATACGTTTATCTTCTCAAGACTTAGAAGCAACTTTTGAACAGGATAAGTGTTTTATTAAAAATTATAATAAATCAATTAAAAAGCTCAGTATAAATAAAGAAGTAAATTTGTGGCCAAGAAAACCTCTTAAAGAGAAGTTTGAGTATGAGTTGATAAAGCTTGATCCTTCAATTCAACATTTAAAACTTATGTCATTCGCTGCTAGTAATGAAAGACCTTTATATTATTGGCCTTTGGTTATTTTTTTAGATGATAAAGGGTGTATTTTAGAGGGGGTGAGCGGTTTCAAGAGTAAATCGTATCCTTCTACTCTATTACAACACGCATCAATTCAGGGCGTTTTAAAATTACCACCCTCAGCGTACTACATGATGTTGACACCATTATCCTCTGCTGTAGATGTTGCAGAAAATGAGTTAACGAATCAGGGACAAATTCAAATTTCGGTATTACGTTAAAAATAAGTAGGATATCTAATGAATAAAAAAGTTTTATGGCCTTTTGCACTTACCACACTGGCACTGATGCTAAACGGATGTGGTGGTGGTAGTTCCACAATAAATGAGAATCCTACAAATGGATCAGGAGGAGCTACTGCTAATGGAAGTTGTTCTGTAACAAACAGTGATTGTCTACAATTTTCTTTAGACTACCCAATAGCGGGTATTAATTTTACCTGTAGTAGTGCAGCGAATCTAAGCTTTGTTACTAAGGCTTCTGGAAATCGTGTTATTGGATCTTGTAAAGCCGGCGATACTGCTAGTTTTTATTTGCAAGATGCTAAAGCTACAAAAAAAATTGAACTAGGTTCTGTTAAGTTAGACACTGTTTCAAAAATTCAGATGACTGTTCCCCCACGCTTGAAAGTCATGGATATGGCAATAGGATTAACTGGCCAAACTCCAACATCACTTAATCAGAGTGACCCTACAGTGCAGGTTGCAATGGCATTGGTAAAACTCTTTCAAAGTATTGGCTTAGAGAGGGGAGATAATGTTGCTGGTGATTTGCAGCCAACCCAATTTACCGATGAGAAGAAAAACACTTTAAATATTTTAGTTCAAAATATTACAGCTGCAGAATGGAAAAATGGTGCTTATGTCAATATTTTGAAACCCTGGTTAGATGTAAGTCCAGTATCAGATACGCAAGCTTTTGACTTGGTAACGCGGTTGGCACACTTAAGTTTAGTAGGGTTATATCAATCAGATTATATTACTTTGGCTAAACCTGATTTTGTAGCTGAAAATTTTTATGGTTGTAATTTAACTAATTTAGTGGATTGTCCAAAAAGTGGGGTTAATACCCAACATATGTTTGGCAATTTGTTCTTATTATCCGATCGTCAGGGATATACCTTTGGTTATGGCTTACAATGGAAAGGAACAAGTACGATCGCCAGTGAAACAGCAATTAGTAAAGTATTTAATATCTTTACAAAATCTAAGCCAACTCAAATGATTGCGGATTCTCAAACTACTTGGCTTGATCCAATACAGACAGAAATTAAATCAACACAACCATTCCGTTTAAAAACTTCTAGCAATACAAATGAAGATTTAGTGATTTATCAAGGTAAATTATTGAATGATTCACTTATTGCAGGACGTGATAGTTCATATTTCGGGTTAACAAATACTAAAACTCCTAATCCTCAGCAGTATGCTTTATGGAAACAGAGTGTTGATAACCAAAATTATAATGGTTCTATGGATATTTATAAGGTAAGCCCTGCGAGCTATTTATCTAATCAGATCTTTAAAACAGCTAATAATGTCAAATCTGGTCAAACTTATATTTTCCCATTATATGCAACTCTAAACTTTAAATTTGATACAGCAGGAATTGCACCTATTGATTTGGGTATTGTAGTTGATGAAAATGGAGACATTAGAACAGATATTAAACCTAATGCTACTGCAACAGACATGTCTGGTCAGTGTGGAGTGGTTTCGAATACGAGTTTAATTGATAACAATGGGGTTCAGCAGTACAGAATTGGTACAACTGGAGGAACAGAGTCGGCCACCAATGATAAGTCAATTACAGTAAGAATGATTTTTGGGGTGCCTCAATTAGGGAATTTAAATGGCATTGTAGTAGGCCTAAATTCAAATGTTGTTCAAAGTACTTCTCAAACTGGTAGCCAAACTTTACTTGTAAGTGGCGCAAAAATTAACGTTGCGAACTTATTACAAGGGCAGGTCAGTGGTGCAAACCTTACGACCTATACAAATACAACAGTTTCATGGTTAAATCCATATGCTTTCTATCAGCAGGTATATAATAATATTAAAGATATTTCACCTGCTCCGACTGAGGCCGAAAAAGCTTTAGGTCAGCGTATGGCTGGAACTGTAACACTTAGAACCGCTGATTGTTATCAGATTAAGACTAAATCTTAAAAATAAACGACAAATAAAAAAAGACCGCGAGAGCGGTCTTTTTTTATGATTCAAGTGATTAACCTGTATGGTCTAAACGAGTCCCCAAAGTTTCAAGATGGGTTGGGAATACTTGTTTCTTACGATCTTCAAAATAATGTCTTAATGTATGTTCGACGCTAGGGAAGGCAAGCTCACCCCATGGAATTTCATGTTCTTCAAACAACCGACTCTCGATACTTTCTTCACCTGCACCAAAAATGCCATCTTTCAGCTGTGCTTTGAAAAGAACATAAATTTGACCAATACGAGGAATATTGTACATACAATACAGTTGTTCTATTTCTATCTCGGCTTCTGCTTCTTCTCGAGTTTCGCGTGCTGCACCTTGCTCCATGGTTTCGAACAATTCCATATAGCCAGCAGGCAAAGTCCATAAACCATAACGAGGTTCAATCGCACGACGACAGAGTAATACTTTGTCTTCCCATAACGCTAAGGCACCGCAGATTACTTTGGGGTTTTCATAGTGAATATTTCCACAATGAGTACAAACACGGCGTACTTTATGATCACCTAAAGGAATTTTTTGTTCGGTTTTATGCCCACACGCTACACAGAAACTCATAATTATCATCGAGTATAGAGATGCCTCAGCATAACTGAATTTTTAGACTTACGCATCAACTCTATTCCCTAACTTTGATTTTCAGATATGATGCAAAGAGAGACAGAATAATAGGTGAATGGTATGGAAGAGCACTTGCTAACACAAAAGTTACAGCAAAGATTACGCTTTTCCACCCGCATACAAGAAGCACAAGCTGCAGTACTCATTGCCATTACGAATGAGAATGATCCAAAGGTACTGCTTACACGCCGTTCAATACATATGAACAACCATGCGGGGGAAGTTTCTTTTCCGGGTGGAAAGCGTGACCCCAGTGATACGAGTAATATTGTTGTAGCGTTGAGAGAGGCTCAAGAAGAGACAGCTTTAAATCCGTTTGATGTACAGTTGTTAGGTGATTTGCCGATGCAGCGTGCAAGAAGCGGTTTGTCTGTAAAACCGATCGTTGGGCTTATTCCTCCTGAGGTCACTTTAATACCTCAGCCTACCGAAATTGATCGAATTTTCTTTGTCCCATTACAGCAACTTATCGAGACGCGTCCAACACCTTATGAAGTTCGATATGCTCATCAGTCTTTATATTTTCCAAGCTTACAGATTGATAATGAAATTATTTGGGGCTTAACTGCTCGTATGTTAGTTGCTCTGTTTAAATATGGATTGGGTTATCAAAAAGATTGGCCATTTTTACTCAACTCACCAACCTTTGGAATGCCAAAGTTTTCTCATAAAAAATAAAGATCAGGATTGATAAATTATGATGTATAGCTATCAAGGACAGCACCCAAAAGCATTACATGAGCCATGGGATGGCTGGGTTGCTCCAACTGCAACGCTTATTGGGCAGGTAGAACTAGGCCGTCAGGTCAGTATTTGGTTTGGTGCAGTAGTTCGTGCTGATAACTGTGTCGTTCGGATTGGTGATTTCTCTAATATTCAAGAAAATTCTGTCTTACATACCGATGCTGGACTTGAGCTAAACATTGGTGAATATGTCACCATTGGGCATAAAGTCATGCTGCATGGTTGTACGATTGGTGATAATAGTTTGATTGGTATGAACGCCGTAATTTTAAATCGGGCTGTGATTGGTAAAAATTGTATTATCGGTGCTAATGCTTTAATTCCTGAAGGGAAGGTGATTCCAGATAATTCAGTGGTGATGGGTTCACCTGGCAAAATTGTCAAAACTTTAGATGAAGATGGCGCTGCAAAAATACGTTTGAGTGCATTGCATTATGCTGAGCACTTTAAGAACTATGCAGATTTAAAAGAATTCCACTTTTAACTCTTTTTTAGCAAAATATTTTTATGCCAAGCACAAGCTTGGCATTTTTATTTAGAAAGAGAACAACTCGCCTATCAGAGCCGAGTGGGGTATCATAACCCTCGTTTTTAATCTGATTTAATACTAAGGTTGTGCATGAAATTGCTGGCGTTGGAAACTGCAAATGAGCAGTGTTCTATTTCATTAGTCGATGAAACCCAAGAACTATTTTTTCAACTCGATACGCGGGCGAAAGCACAAACCCAGACCATTTTGCCCATGATCGAGCAAGGGCTACAACAAACAGGTCTTGAAGTTGCTGGTTTGGATGCGATTGCCTTTAGCCGTGGACCTGGTTCTTTTAGTGGTGTTCGAATTAATGCTGCTGTTGCCCAAGCTTTAGCTTGGTCACAAGATTTACCTGTAGTTCCAGTTTCTACATTGCAAGCTTTAGCACAAGCGGCATACCGACTTGAAGGTTTGGAACAAGTGACTGCCGTGCTCGATGCGCGTATGAATGAAGTTTACATTGCAAGTTATGTTTTAGATGAACAAGGAATTATGCAGTGTATTGATGAAGAAAAATTAATGGGCTATGAGCCAGCAGCAGCTTATGCAAAACATTGCTTAATTGGTTCGGGCGCCAAGCTACTTCAAGCTGATGCAGAGCATCAAACAATCACTGCAACTGCACAGGATATTGCTTCTATTGCACGTGTCTATGCTACACAAAAGCAATGGGTGGATGCCGAGCATGCTTTGCCAGTTTATTTACGTGATGATGCGTGGAAAAAGATAGCGGATCAGGGTAAAGCAAAGTAAAGGCAGTACTCATGCATATATATTTTGAAGAAGATTTTCAAGAACAAGCACAGCACTACCAAGCTGTGCTTTGTTCTAGAGGTGTGACTGTCGATTTACAGCCAATTGAAAAGCTGAATGCGCGATTTTTACGCTTCAATCCTGAAATTGCCCTTTGTGTAGATGAAAACGGATTATGGTTATCTGCTAATGGCATGAAAATGCAGCCCGACTGGAAAGCAGAAATTCCACGTTTAAAACGTGCAAGTCTTAAATCGGAAATGATTGCCCGTGCTTGTCAGTTAGGTGAAAAGCCGGTATTGGTTGATGCTACAGCGGGTTTAGGCCATGACAGCTTACTTATGGCTTATTTAGGTGCCCAAATCCAGCTTGTTGAGCGCCATCCGATTTTATTTACTTTACTTGAAGATTCAAAAGCTCAGGCGGAACGTGATCCATTCTTAAGTCAATTTATGGATCGTATTCAACTGATCTTTGCTGACTCTGGAAGCTATTTACAGCAATTACATCAAGAAGCAAAAACGGTTGATGTAGTCTATCTTGACCCGATGTTTCCACAGCGCGACCAGAACCAACAAGCAATTAAAAAACAAGCTCAAGTCAAAAAACAAATGCAGCTTTTACATCTTCTTTTACCTGAAGATGGTGAGATGGATTTGGGGGATAATTTGCTGGTTTTAGCACAGAGAGTTGCTAAACGTGTAGTCGTTAAGCGGCCACGCCATGCTATTTTCTTGGCAAATCAAGAGCCAGCTCATCAATGGCAAGGAGATGCTTGTCGTTTTGATGCGTATTTTCAGTAGGCTTATGTAAGGTTAGGTTTTATTGCTTGAATAATGCACAAATATATGTGATATAGTTCAAAAGCATGATTGCTAAAATTCTTAGCAGGCATACACTTAAGATGCCTGTCAAAAACGAAATTTTTGAAAACCTTTTATGATTGATCTTAAACCCTCCATTAACTTTTGGCATGATTTTAAAAGCAACCAAATTGCCGGAATGTGGCTGTTTTTGGGGTCAAGACGTTCTTTACAGATTGTACATCCATCTATTCTTCAGCTTATTGTTTGGGGAATTTTAGGAGGATGTACCAACTCTCTTTATAGCTGGCTTGTAGCTGGTCAAATCGGTGATTTTAATTCACAAGGTTTAATTGGTTATGCACTTTGGCCATTCATTGCCTTAATTGTTGGTATTTTCTTATCACAGCGAACTAACCAACCTCGCTTAATGCTAGTTCCTGCTTTACTGTGGTTGGTTCTAGATACAAATATCTTATTAATTCAATGTTTAATCCAGTATTTGGGGTCTAACGGTTATCTCAACTTTATTCCCGATGCTATTTAT
The DNA here is from genome assembly GCF_027855145.1 of Acinetobacter sp. AOR18_HL. Classification (NCBI taxonomy): domain Bacteria; kingdom Pseudomonadati; phylum Pseudomonadota; class Gammaproteobacteria; order Moraxellales; family Moraxellaceae; genus Acinetobacter; species Acinetobacter sp. AOR18_HL. The sequence goes on along the minus strand of NZ_JAKTIG010000011.1, from coordinate 49,213 downwards.
AACGGAATTTTACCGAGTTTATTTGTAGCTTTATTCGTGTGGCAAAGTTTAGCCGTAATTTGGGTTTTCTCACGTGAGCTTAAGTGGCCATGGTGGGAACGTGCACTGGTTATGGTTGCGACCATTGCAACGATGGTGGTTTGGCAACTTTCTGTAAAAGATCAACCGATTTGGAAGGTCGAAGATTCGGCTCCAACGTTTGCTGAAGATGCTTTTTATGCGCAAAGTAAACTGTTAAATGATTCTTTAGAGCAAGTTCAATATGGTGAGCTCGCCAAAAGCCATTGGTATTTTCTAGGTGTTGCTGGCGATAGTTATCAAGATGTTTTTAAATCGGAAGTGGTCCGTATTAAAGAACAGTTTGATACACGTTTCGGAACGATAGGTCGCTCAATGATGCTGGTCAATAATCCAGATACCCGTACAGAGATTCCAATTGCCTCTAAAACCAGTATCGAGTTAGCCCTACGCCGTATGGGGCAGCAAATGAACCGTGATAGTGATGTCTTATTTCTATATATGACTTCACACGGTGAACAAAATCACTTTGAAATTGAAAATGCGCCATTAGATTTAGGGCAAGTAGACCCGAAATGGTTACGTGAAACACTGGATAAATCCGGTATTCGCTGGCGTGTAATTGTGATCTCAGCCTGTTATTCAGGAAGCTTTATTCCTGCTTTACAGTCTCCTGATACTTTAATTATTACCGCATCGGCTGCTGATAAAACTTCTTTTGGGTGTAATAACGAAGCTGACTATACCTATTTTGGTCGAGCTTTCTTTGATTTGGCTATGCGAGAGCAATCGTCGATGAAAGATTCGTTTAACACAGCTAAGCAAACGGTAACCAAATGGGAAGTGGCTCAAGGTGTTGAACCTTCAGAACCTCAGTGGATGATCGGTAAAAATATGGAACTTATGCTACCTCAATTGGAAAAGTATCTATTTCCTCAGCAAAATACGGGTAGTGTAGATATTGCTCAAACAAAAACAGAGGCTAAAAACGATGCAACTCCTGCAAAAAAACCGCTGCTTTGAGGGCGAGCAGCGTATATACCAATTTGAATCTTCTTATTTAAAAGGACCAGCGAAGTTTGGTGTTTATTTACCACCAGCAGCTTTAGAGGGTAAAGCTTGCTCAACTTTGTTTTACTTAGCTGGGTTAACGTGTACTGAAGAAACTTTTGCCATTAAAGCCCATGCTCAGCATATGGCAGCACAACTGAGCCTCATACTGATTACCCCAGACACTTCTCCACGTGGTGAACAGGTTACGGCAGGGGATCATTGGGATATAGGTCAAGGTGCGGGCTTTTATATTAATGCTACAGAAGCACCTTGGTCTGAGCATTATCAAATGGAAAGTTATTTAATTGATGAGCTACATCCACTCATTTTAAAAAGCTTTCCTGTAAACGATCAACAAGTTGGTATCTTTGGGCACTCAATGGGTGGCCACGGCGCATTGACTTTGGCTTTTAAATATCCTGAGAAATTTAAGTCGGTATCTGCTTTTGCTCCGATCTGTGCACCAACAGAGTGTGCATGGGGAAACAAAGCGTTTAGCCATTATTTAGGTGCAGATCGCAATAGCTGGTTAGCTCATGATGCTACAGCTTTAGTCTCAAAGAATGGTGCAATATTTAGCGAAATTTTGGTGGATCAGGGATTGGATGACCAATTTTATGAACAACTTCACCCTGAAAAATTTAAGCAAGCATGTTTAAAAGCAGGACAGCCTTTAACTTTAAGACAACATGCTGGCTATGACCATGGTTATTATTTCATTCAAACCTTTATGGATGAGCACTTACAGTTTCATGCAATCCAGTTAGAAAAAGTATTTGGCTAATTAGTTTAGTGTTGCCATTCAACTTGAAATTCTTGTTGAGCCATACGGTTTAGATGATCAAGAACAACTTTTTCTAAGTGGTTGTGGTCATCTAACTGACTATCAATAGCAACGTTTAACTGCTCTGTTGCTGGTGCAAGCGTAATTGTTGCTGTAGGCATTAAGATTTTAAAATCCTGTTCAGTTTCTTGTACTTCAAATTTGTGTTTCCAATGATTAACTAGACGTTTTGCAATGCGTTTTCCATCGTTTGTTAATAGATGAGTTGTGCTTTTCATTATCAATCCTCACATTGGTTTAATGTACCTTAACAAATTCGTTTCGCCGTTAGCATTCTATTGTTGCAACGTTACGTTGCAAGTTTGAAATGTTGTCATTTAAGCAAGGAAGGGCGGGCCAATTAGGTTCTTTTTTGTTATAATTTTTAGTCTCTCCTTAAACTTCTAGCCAGGTCATCCACCTATGTCCAAGCCTTATTTGATTGCTCCTTCTATTTTATCTGCCGATTTTGCTCGTTTAGGCGAAGATGTAGACAAAGTGTTAGCCGCAGGTGCAGATGTAGTGCATTTTGACGTTATGGATAACCACTATGTTCCAAATTTAACTTTTGGTGCAGGTGTATGTAAGGCTTTAAAAAACTATGGGATTACAGCTCCTGTTGATGTGCATCTAATGGTATCTCCAGTTGATCGTATTATTGGTGATTTCCTAGAAGCAGGTGCAGATATTATTACGTTCCACCCAGAAGCATCTCACCACATTGACCGTTCATTACAGCTTATTAAGTCTGGTGGTGCTAAAGCAGGTTTAGTTTTTAACCCAGCAACGCCATTGCATTATCTAGATTATGTACTTGATAAAGTTGATCAAATTTTATTAATGAGTGTAAACCCTGGTTTTGGTGGACAAAAGTTCATTCCAATGACTTTAGACAAATTACGTGAAGCGCGCAAAATTATCGATGCAAGTGGCCGTGATATCCGTTTAGAAGTTGATGGTGGTGTTGGCCCTGCAAATATCCGTGAAATTGCAGAAGCTGGTGCAGATATGTTTGTTGCCGGTTCAGCAATTTTTGGTCAACCCGATTATAAAGTTGTGATTGACCAAATGCGTGCAGAGCTTACGAAAGTAGGCAGTGTTGATGCTTAAAAAGATAGAGTTAATCTAAAATAAACTTGTGGATAACTTTGTTTATAACTGTATGGATAACTGTGTTGATAACCGTATGGATAAAATGTTGGTAAAATAAACAAAATTAGATCAACCGTTTATTCTATAGACAAAAACTATGAAAAAAGAACGTTTTGGCGTTCTTTTTTTATGCGTGTTGAATAATTTATTAGCTGGTTTTTTATTAAGCTTTGCTAAAAAATAACCTGTGCAAAAAACGATGTAGCTCTGTGTAAAACTTTTTGTGCATAGATACGTATAAAACTGTAAAAGTGTCATGAAAAATAAAGCTAAATTTGGTTTAATAAGTTTTTAGTAAGAGACCTTGATCATTAATGACAGTAAAAATTTTAGCAGTAGATATGGATGGGACTTTTCTTAATTCCAAAAAGCAGTACAACAAAGCACGTTTTTTAAAACAATACGAACAACTAAAACAAAATAATATTCATTTTGTGGTAGCCAGTGGTAATCAACTTGCAAAACTTGTTACCTATTTTCCAGAAATTAATCATGAGATTGCTTTTATTGCAGAAAATGGCGCACATGTTGTAGATGCAGGGCAAGAAATAGCTTTTGCTCATTTAAGTCAGCAACAATACGTTGAGATTTTAAAAGCGATTGACTCTTCATATATCTCAACCATGGTGATCTGTGGGAAACAGAGTGCTTATGTGCATAGCAGCATGAACGCAGAAGACTATGCCAAAGTTGCCCGATATTTTGAAAAACTGACAGTTGTAGATGACTTTTATGCACTAGATGACTTGGTGTGCAAAATTACTTTTACCGCTCAGGAAAACGAAAGCTTTGCGATTTTTGAACATTTTCAGAAGCAAAGTTTTGTAGCAGATAAAGTTTTGGTACCTGTTTCAAGTGGTTTTAATTTTATCGATTTGATTCTTCCCGACCAGCATAAAGCACATGGTTTGAAGCTGTTACTACAAAAATGGCAGGTTGCACCTAATCAAGTGGTTGCGATTGGTGATAACAACAATGATATGCAGATGATTAAAGCTGTGGGTTATGGGTTTGCAGTTGAAAATGCAGTAGAAGCATTAAAAGCGGTGGCACCTTATACCACTGTAAGTAATGAACAAGAAGGTGCATTAGAGGTGATTGATTTAGTCCTTCAGCATCAACCTCCATTTGCTTAATTACTTTAAAACAAACAGTTAAGATTGAAAATTGTATCTGTTTGAAAACTTGGTTATGCTAATGGGGTTAAGATCACTCATCGGCTCTAGGTGATAAATCACAATGGCTCTACAACACTTACGCAAGTATGCTTGGTTTGTGTTCCTAATGGCTTTCGTCATTGGGTGGAGTGGTGTGTCTATTGCACAGACGCCTATGCAACATGATCTTCATACTATGCCGTGTCATAGTGAAAAATCTTCGCATAACAATATGCATGCTCAAGCAAATGATCAGACCATATGTCATCAAAAGATGACTCAGTCTCTTCATTTGCATGGTGAGCATTGTCAGGACTGTAACCCAGTCCATTGCCAAATGGTGAATTTGGCTCTGCAACAAGTTGTACCTGACGTTGAATCTCCACTTATTCCTATTTCATATCAATTTAGCAGTATTTATCAGGCTCAACATTTAGCCGGATACTGGCAAGAGATTTTACGTCCTCCTAAAGCTTGATCCTTATTTACTTATTTTTTTAATTAAAAAGGATCACAGCAATGTCTCATAAAACAATTAGCAGCTTAGTTGCTGTATTTGGACTATTGGTTTCACCATGGTCACTCGCAGCAATTAAGGAATATCACCTTAATATTAATGAACAACAGGTCAATGTTACGGGCAAACCCCTTAAACGAATTACCGTAAATGGCAAGTTTACAGCCCCACTCCTTGAGTTTGAGGAGGGGGATGAAGCAGTTATTCATGTTCATAATCAGCTAAAGAACCAAGATACCTCTTTACACTGGCATGGCTTATTACTGCCAGGGTTAATGGATGGCGTACCGGGTTTCAATGGTTTTAAAGGAATTGCGCCAAATGGAGATTTTGTTTACCGCTTTAAGGTGAAACAAAACGGCACCTATTGGTATCACGCGCATAGTAAAGGCCAAGAGCAAGATGGTTTATATGGCCCACTTGTGATTTACCCAAAAGGGAAAATACCCGTAGCTGCTCATGAGAAAACTGATCGTGATTACGTGGTAATGCTTTCAGATTTTCATAATTCTTCTAGCGATAGCATTATGAAGAATTTGAAGAAATCTGCTGAGTATTATCAAAACCGCCGTGAAACGGTATCTGATGTCTTGAAGCAAGTTAAAACGCAAGGTTTAAAAGCAACTTGGCAAGATCGTTCGATGTGGAATCAGATGCGGATGTTAAAAACCGATATGTCTGATGTGACGGGCTATACGTTCTTGGTCAACGGCAAGACACCTCAGCAAAACTGGACAGGTAACTTTAAGACTGGCGATAAGGTTCGATTACGATTTATTAATGCATCGGCCATGTCATTTTTTGATGTCAGAATTCCAAATTTGAAAATGACTGTTGTGAGTGCAGACGGACAGCCAGTTAAGCCTGTTGCAATTGACGAGTTTCGTATTGGTACAGCTGAAACCTACGATGTCATTGTAGAGCCTACGCAATCAAATTATCAGATTGAAGCAGAGTCTATTGACCGTAGTGGTTTTGCTATCGCTACTTTGCATAATGAAAGTGCACAGGCTCTAGGCCCAGTTCAAATGCCAGAACCACGTCCACGTGCTTTGTTAACCATGGAAGATATGGGCATGAGTCATGGCAATGGGGCAAGTGATGAACATGCTGGCCATCAAATGAACATGCAACATGACATGTCGGCTATGCCTGAAATGAAAAAAGAAGCGAACTATGCTAATCATGATTCTACAATGATGAATATGGATCATGACATGAAAAATAATTCATCTAGAGAACATGATCATTCCATGATGCAAATGAAGCATGACATGTCAGCGATGCCTGAAATGAAGCATGATATGCAGGCAATGTCAGCTAGCGAGCATGACCACGCTATGATGAATATGAATCATGAGATGCCTGCGCAATCTGAGAATAAGCCTAAAAAGGATGAACCCGTTTATGGTTGGGCAAATGCTTCAACACCAGCGGACATGAGGGCACTGCAATATAGCGATTTGCAATCTTTAACACCTCAACCAGACACGCGTGCACCAGAACGTGAATTAGTTATTCGTTTAGGTGGCAACATGGAGCGTTATATCTGGACCATTAATGGCAAAAAATTTAGCGAAGCTGAGCCATTACAAGTTAAGTATGGCGAACGTATTCGCTTGAAGTTTGTGAATGACAGCATGATGGCCCACCCAATGCATTTACATGGGATGTTTATGCAATTAGAAAATGGCCAACAAGCTGAAAACTTACCAAATAAACATACTCTCATTGTTCCACCAGGAAAAACCGTTACTGCGTTATTGACAGCTGATGCCTTAGGCGAATGGGCGATTCATTGCCATCTGCTTTATCACATGAGTGCTGGAATGATGAATAAGTTGATTGTGGCTCAAGTGAATGATGGACAACAACCTGCTCAAGCTCAATCACCTGTTCAATCTGAAAATGAGAAAGGAGCTAGTCATGCGCATCACTAAGTTATTTTCTCAAATGTTATATTGCGGTGCTTTCTCGAGCATATCAGTATTTACTTTTGCTCAAGAGCCTTTAACTCATGATCATTTACGTGAACATGGCGGACAGGTTTATCAAGCAACAAAAATTGATACTAGCTGGACTCAAAATGAAGAAGGAGAAGGTAGTTTTTCTTCTGAATTAGAAACTTGGGTGGGAACGGATGAAAATAAATTGTTCATTAAAGCCCATGTGGATAAAGCAGAGTCAGAAGATGCTAATTACGGCAGTTCAGTACTTTATAGTCGAAATGTAGCTGACTATTGGGATGTACAGGCTGGGGTAAACTACGAGCGTTTGCAGCGGGAAGATGAAAAGCAAGATCGTTGGGCAGGTGTCGTGGGTTTACATGGCATGGCACCTTACTTTTTTGAAACCGATGCATATCTTTATGTAGGTGAAGACCAGCTATGGAAGTTAAGTTTAGAAACGGAAAGGGACTTGCTCTTCACCCAAAAGTTAATTGGTAAACCTTATTTAAAAGCAGATGTTGTTTTGCAAGATGAATCTCGCTATGCAAGCAAAACAGGTTTATCAAGTTTACAAGCTGGTTTCCAAACCCGTTATGAAATCAACAAAAAGGTGATGCCATTTGTTGATGTTGGTTACGGCTATGAAAAAGGTTTAAAACAAACTGCTTGGCAAACTGGAACCGACTCTGAACATGGTTGGTATTATGGAGCTGGCTTAACACTAAAATTCTAATTGCCGAACAAAAAGTAAGCTTAAACATATGCCATTGGTTTATACTAATGGCATTGTTTTTTGTGTCAGTTATGGTGCAAAGATGGCTTTAGAAAAACAAGAGAATCAAATACATTTAAGTAAAAATAGCTCTAACTGCGAATGCTCAAGCAGGTCGTCTCAGGAGAGTTTCACGCCTAGTGAACCTGTGGCTAAAAAGAGTCAATGGGTAAGTTATTACCATATTCCTCGCATGGATTGTGCAGCCGAAGAGCAAATGGTACGGATGGCTTTGGCTTCTTACAATGACGATATTCAAGAACTTTATTTTGACTTACCAGCGCGTCATTTGGCGATTTATCATAGTGTTCAGGCTGAAATGATTACTCAAAGTTTACAGCGTCTAGGATTAGGAGCAGAGTTACAACAAACGCAGCCACATTATGAACCAGTTGAAAAACCTAAAAAGGTTCGAGCTAGTTCTTCAACTAATGCAGCACAAAAGCAAGTTTTACAATGGTTGTTACTGATTAATGGTGTCATGTTTGTCATTGAGTTTATGGCCGGCATCATCGCTTCCTCTACAGGATTAATTGCCGATTCGCTCGATATGTTTGCCGATGCTGCAATTTATGGCATTGCTTTATTTGTGGTGGGTAAAAATCTAAATGCGCAATTAAGGGCTGCACATCTTTCGGGGTGGTTGCAGTTTGGCTTAGCCATGATTGTGTTAGTTGATGTACTGCGCCGTTTTATTTATGGCAGTGAACCCGTTTCAATTCTCATGATTTTAATTGGCGGATTAGCGCTTGCGGCCAATATTAGTTGCCTTTATTTAATGAGAGACCATAAGGAGAGCGGGGCACACATGAAGGCGAGTTATATCTTTTCTGCAAATGATGTCATCGTCAACTTGGGTGTCATTGTCGCGGGAATATTGGTTGCCATTACAGGTTCGCGTTATCCTGATTTAATGATTGGATTGATTATTGTTTTGTTTGTTTTAAATGGTGCACGAAAAATTTTACAGTTAAAAAATGAATAATATTTTCTGATAGAGGCAAGCCTGTGTCAGGGTTTGCCTTCATTTTTTATTTTAAAGTAAACTGAGTCCTCACATAAAGGAGGAACGACCTCCCCCATAATGGGACATCATGTCGGGACGACCTGACGCTATAAAAATTAGTGAATGTTATGGCTTGGGCTATTTTAATTTTAGCAGGTGTATTTGAAATCATTTGGGCATATTCTATGAAAATGTCCGAAGGTTTTACACGTTTAACCCCTAGTGTTATTACCGTAGTTTTTATGATTTTGAGTGTAGTTCTGCTTTCAATATCAATGAAAACTTTACCTCTTGGCACTGCCTATACGGTTTGGACAGGCATTGGCGCAATTGGGTCATTTCTTGTAGGTATATTTTTTCTTCATGAACCTATTGGAGCTATGCGAATGATTGCCGCTGTATTAATTGTGTCAGGTTTGGTTTTAATGAAAATTTCATCGCCGTCTTAAGAGAATAAAACTATGTTGCTGTCTTATAAGTATATCAATTCGCCTGTTGGGCAATTAAAGCTAGTTGCGAATGAAAATGCTTTAGTGGCAGTACTCTGGGACAATGAAAATCCAAAACGTGTTCGACTGGCTGAGCTGGTCGAACAACTTGAACATCCAGTTTTATTAAAGACCGAACGACAATTACAAGAATATTTTGAAGGTAAACGCCGAGAGTTTACATTGCCACTAGATTTCGAAGGAACCGCATTTCAAAAGTTGGTCTGGTCTGCTTTACTGACCATCCCTTATGGGGAAACAAGAAGTTATAAAGATATTGCACTCCAAATTGGCAATGAAAAAGCGGTGAGAGCAGTGGGCGCGGCAAACGGTAAAAACCCAATTTCCATTATTGCACCTTGTCACCGAGTCATTGGTGCTGGTGGAGCTTTAGTTGGTTTTGCTGGTGGGCTTGATAAGAAAGATATTTTATTAAAACTAGAGCAACAATGAGCCGTTTTTGCGCTCGATTTTTTTAGTCTTTTCTACTAAGCTGTCCACTATGATATTTCATAAGGTCGGTGCTTCACTGCATTGCTTTTTTGAAATATTGATCTTATTCATAACAAACTTTGGATGTTCTAAAAATGGCTGTCGGTGACGTAACAATGCCACAAATGTATGTGGTAAAAGGTGTAAAAATTGGCTCAACAGAAGCATATGTACGTTACCAAAACCGACGAGATTTAGTCATTTTTGAGTTTGCAGAAGGCTCAAATGTTGCTGGTGTATTTACTCAAAATGCATTTTGTGCAGCACCTGTTCATGTCTCTAAAGCTCATCTTGCCGAAGGTAATCCGCGCTATTTAGTGATTAACACAGGTAATGCCAATGCGGGTACTGGACCTACAGGTTTGAAAAACGCTCAAGATACTTGCGCGAAGTTAGCGGAGCTTGCAGGAGTTAATAGCTCTGAAGTACTTCCATTTTCTACAGGTGTGATTGGTGAGCAGCTTCCAATGGAGCGTTTACTTGCTGGTCTTCAGCCTGCATTAAATAGCGTACAAGATGCTGCTTGGAATGATGCTGCAACTGGCATTATGACAACAGATACTGTGCCTAAAGGCGCATCTGAACAATTTGAACTTGATGGCATTACTTATACCATGACAGGTATTAGTAAAGGCGCCGGAATGATTCGCCCGAACATGGCAACCATGTTAAGTTTCGTGGCAACAGATGCACCTATTAGCCGTGATTTAGTACAAAAGCTACTAAAAACCACGGTTGAGCATTCATTTAACCGTATTACGATTGATGGCGATACTTCGACTAATGACTCTTGTATTTTCGTAGCAACAGGTCAGGCGGGTGGCGCTGAAATTACATCGGACAGTGATGTACGCTACGCTAAAGTGTTAGAAGTTCTTGCTCGTGTAATGAATCGTTTAGCACAGTTAATTGTCCGTGATGGTGAAGGTGCGACGAAATTTATTACTGTTGCTGTAGAAGGCGGCGCAAATACTCAAGAATGTTGTGACATTGCATATAGCATTGCGCATTCACCACTTGTCAAAACTGCACTTTTTGCATCGGACCCGAACTGGGGACGTATTTTAGCTGCGATTGGCTATGCAGGCGTTAAAGACTTAGACGTGTCTAAAATTCAAGTGTGGTTAGACGATGTACAAATCTGTAAAGACGGTGGCGCAGCTGAGGACTATACCGAAGAAGCGGGTGCGCGCGTTATGGCACAAACCGAAATTACCATTCGTGTTGATTTAGGACGTGGTCAGGCCAAAGACACGGTATATACGTGTGACTTATCTTACGACTATGTCAAAATTAATGCTGATTACCGTTCTTAAATATCAGTTATAATCAAGCCTCGACAAAGAGGCTTTTTTATTAGCCCCATCTTTTGATATTAAATGATTCAATCCGTAAATCATTTAAGCAGTAACGTTATATGCGAGCAGGTATGCCAGCATGAAGGATAGAGAAGACGTTTTATGAGTGATGCGACTTTAATTGCCAACGATGCAAAAAACATTGTACAAGCGCATTTAGACCGTTTAGGTGAGCCAAAAGACAATCGCTTAAGTGAAGAAGCAAAACAAGAAAAGTTTGCGCAGATCGAAGCAGAGCTCAAAAAACGTGATGCTGTCCTTGTTGCTCATTACTATTGCGACCCTGAAGTACAAGAACTTGCCGAAAAAACAGGTGGATGCGTTTCTGACTCTTTAGAAATGGCCCGTTTCGGACGAGATCATGCAGCCTCTACACTGGTTGTGGCTGGTGTTAAGTTTATGGGAGAAACAGCAAAAATTCTGTCTCCTGAAAAAACAATTTTAATGCCGACACTTGAAGCAACCTGTTCACTCGATTTGGGCTGTCCTGTCGATGAGTTCACGGCATTTTGTGATCAGCACCCTGACCACACTGTAGTTGTTTATGCTAATACATCGGCTGCTGTTAAAGCACGTGCAGATTGGGTCGTGACATCAAGCTGTGCGGTTGAAATTGTTGAGCATCTAGACAGCTTAGGTGAAAAAATTATTTGGGCACCAGATCAGCACTTAGGTCGCTATATTCAGAAGAAAACTGGTGCAGATATGTTGCTTTGGGATGGCGCATGTATTGTGCATGAAGAATTCCGTGCGCGTGGTATTGCCAACATGAAAGCACTGTATCCAGACGCTGCTGTATTGGTACATCCTGAGTCACCAGAGTCAGTTGTAGAAATTGCAGATGCGGTAGGTAGTACTTCTCAACTCATTAAAGCTGCGCAGACTTTGCCAAACGAAAGACTCATTGTGGCAACTGACCGCGGTATTTTCTACAAAATGCAGCAAGCAGTACCCAATAAGATTTTAGTTGAAGCGCCAACAGCGGGTGAGGGGGCAACTTGTCGTTCATGTGCGCACTGTCCGTGGATGGCAATGAATGAACTTGACGGAATTTTAGAAGTTTTACAAAAAGGTGATCAGGAAATACACGTCGATCCAGCGCTTGCTGAACGTGCCAAAATGCCTTTAGATCGAATGTTAGCCTTTAGTGCATCGTTAAAACGTTAAAAAGCCTCAAAATGCTTGTTAAATATACATTTGATAAGGATTTTTAACTTTTTTTGACAATAGGTGTTGACGTCTGAGGGCGTCGCGCCTAGAATGCACACCGTACCGCACGATGTGCGATACAGCAAAAGCTGAGATAGATCGGAGCATAGCACAGCCTGGTAGTGCACCTGGTTTGGGACCAGGGGGTCGTAGGTTCGAATCCTACTGCTCCGACCACTTAAAAGAATATTTTAAGATCGGCGAAGTATCGCATGATAAGCATCATCGGTTAAGCGCCTGTAGCTCAGTTGGATAGAGCATCCGCCTTCTAAGCGGATGGTCACAGGTTCGAATCCTGTCAGGCGCGCCATTTGGTAGCTTGGTATGTAGAACTTATTTGATGGTGGATGTAGCTCAGTTGGTAGAGCCCTGGATTGTGATTCCAGTTGTCGCGGGTTCGAATCCCGTCATTCACCCCAATTTCGGAGCATAGCACAGCCTGGTAGTGCACCTGGTTTGGGACCAGGGGGTCGTAGGTTCGAATCCTACTGCTCCGACCATTTGAATAATTTTTTCATTTCTTAAATAGTTTATTTAATTATCCTATTTTTATAAATTAGCAAAAATTTAATTTTTTTATTTTCTCAAAAATCGCGAAGTTCTTAAAATTTGAATACAAGATGATTTTTAAAGTAATATTCAGATATAATTTGTTTTTTTATATCTTTACTCCTTCTCAATTTTTTAAACATAATTTTATTTTTTGTAAACTTTTGTATAGAAATTTAACACAATAAAAATTAGAATACTCTTTATTCCTAAGAAGTAAGTTTATATTTTTATGACACTTTTTCAAAATGAAGCATTGCTCTTGCTTGTTTTACTATGTTTTTCTGTAACTATATTTTCCCTTATCTTCACCAAAATTAATATTTTGCCAGAGACAAATTCTGGCAGAACATCAACCATTGATGGTCTGCGAGGCATACTAGCCTTATCGGTTATGACACATCATTTCTACATTACATATATATGGAAAACAGTAGGAGAGTGGAAAAAGCCCGAAAATATTTTAATAGATAATTTTGGTGGAGTAGCAGTCTCATTATTTTTTTTGATTACAGGTTATCTGTTTATCTCAAAAATCAGAAAAGATGAAGTTTCATGGAAGCAAATTTACATTTCACGTATCAAGCGAATCATTCCTTTATATCTATTTGTCTTTTTATTTATTTTGGCAATTACATTACTCAATGTTCAGATTACAGCATCAAATTACATAGAATTCCTAAAGTGGGTTAGTGACTGGATTCTATTTAAAGGTGGAAGTTTTCAGAACTTTGAAAGTGGGTTAGTCATTGCTGGTGTTCATTGGACATTAATATACGAATGGAAATTTTATTTCGCTTTACCCCTAATCTTTGTGATCTGGCAGCAAAAGATTCCCAAATGGATATCTAGTATTCTAGTCATTGCTTTTATGGTATATATCTTTAAGCATAAGTCTCATCACTTATATGCATTATTTTTCCTTGCAATTCCAGCAGTATTGTATAAGGATAGGTTTAAGCAATTCATGCAGACTAAACCTGCTATTACCCATATTGTATTAGGCATTTTAAGCATCATAGTATTATTCTTCACTGAAGCTTATTCATGGTTTCAGATGCTAAGTTTGGCTGTTATTTTCTCATTTATTGTTAGTGGATATAGCTTTGGTATCTTAAATCATAAGGGTTTAAAAGTACTTGGAGAAATAAGTTATAGTATTTATCTAATACACGGGCTTGTATTATATACAATTTTTACCGTAATTAATATTGTGGATTTGAAGACAATTTCATTGGAAAAATATTATTCATTCTTCTTGCCTACAGCATTATTGGTGACGATAGTATCTTTGTTTACTTATAAGTTTATTGAGTGTCCTTTTTTGAGAAGACCATTAAAAAAATTATAATCATGCTCTTATGATCATTTAAATAAGGTACTACATAAGGCAGTTTTTTCTTTCAATATTTCTGTCTTAACTCATCTTTTTCTTGTTCTGATAAAAATGCGATTTTAAGTCCATTTTCTTGAGCTGTATAAATATGCTCAGGGCTTAAACCTGCTAGTGGGGCAGCAGTTAAATATTCATGTTGTATCTCAATGCCTTCTACTGCTGGGTCATCCGTATTAATGGTAGCAAGCACACCATGTTCTAAAAAAGTCTTTAATGGATGCTCTGCTAAAGAAGGCACTGTGTTGGTTTGAATATTTGAGGTGAGACAAGATTCAATCCCAATCTGGTGTTTAGCCAAATAATCTAGAAGTTTTAAATCTTGAACTGCTTTAACACCATGTCCAATCCGTTCTGCACCTAATTCTACAATGGCTTGCCAAATACTTTCTGGGCCAGCAGCTTCGCCTGCATGTACGGTAATGTGCCAACCTGCATCACGTGCTTTTTTAAAGTGATCAATAAATAAATTGCCCGGAAAACCAAGCTCATCTCCAGCGAGATCCAACGCTTTAATATCATTTTTATGGGCAAGCAGGGCATTTAATTCTTTTTCGCAGGCTTCTTGACCAAAAGTACGACTCATAATGCCAATTAAATTCGCTTTTACCCCGTACACCTGACTACCCTCTTTTACGCCAGCAATCACAGCTTCAACAACACCTTCGAGCGGGAGTTGATGTGTCATTCCCATATAACCCGGGGAAAAACGCAGCTCTACATAGTCTAGGCCTTGCTGTGCTGCATCTTGCATGTTTTCAAAAGCAATACGTTTGCAGGCATCTAGGCTCGCTAATACTTTTACACCCCAATCGAGCTTAGATAAAAAACTTAATAAGTCTGGTTGGTTATCCATCACTTGTACGTGGGGTCGTAAAGATTCAATGTCGTAAGCAGGTAAATCTAAATTGTATTGTTGCCCCAAGTCTAAAATGGTTTGAATGCGGATGTTGCCATCAAGGTGGCGGTGTATATCTGTAAGTGGAAGCGTTTTAGTAATCATAAATTTCTTCTTATCTGTTCGTATCAATTCATCATGCATGTTTAGTTGCGCTGATAAAAGTTTGGATTTGCTATGTTTTTGTGAAAAGCGTTGAGTTGAGTTTTTTGAACTTACTATATTTGTATAAGTTTTAATTTTGATGACATTGTTCTGGCCTAAGAAGACAACGCAGTCTGTGTAAAATACAAGCACCAAGATTTTTATTGTTTTTAATTTCGCTGAGCCTGTTTTTGTTGACTCTTCAAGAGTGGATTGGCTGAAGAATGGTCATTGGTATTTTGCTTTTTAGTTGTAAAGATGAATAAAGGCTTGCTAAAGACCAAACTGATAAAGCGATTAATTTATCTGTAGAAATCTATTTCTGGCAAGTAAATGAAAAAGAAGAAATAGGAAGCGCTCAAATGAAGTCGGTACTTTGTCATCAAGCAAAATTACAAGTGGTAGACCAACCGAACTTAACGCCTGCAAAAGGGCAGGTTTTATTGGAAGTGGTGCGATGTGGGATCTGTGGTTCAGATTTACATATGCAGCACCACTGCGACCACATGCATGATTTGGCTGCACGTGTCGGGTTTAATGGTTTAGCCAAGTCTACAGATCCGTTTGTATTGGGACATGAGTTTTGTGGCAAGGTTTTAGACTACGGCCCAAAAACACGTCATAAATTTAAAGCCGATACACTTGTCTGTGCAATGCCGCTTTTAAATGTAGATCAGCATGGTTATTTATCTACAGGGCTTTCTCCAAATGCTTCGGGTGGCTATGCCGAGCAAGTATTGGCTCAATCGAGCTTGATGTTTGAAGTACCCAACGGTCTAGATGCCGATAGTGCTGCCATGACTGAACCTATGGCGGTTGCATTGCATGCTGTTCGCCGTAGCCGTGTAAAAACAAGTGAACCTGCGATTGTGATTGGTTGTGGTCCTGTTGGGTTAGGTGTCATATTAATGCTTAAAGCGGCTGGTGTTAAAACTGTAGTTGCCAGTGACTTTTCTCCAAACCGTCGTAAGCTTGCCGAGCAATGTGGTGCGGATATTGTGGTAGACCCTAAAGAGACATCACCATTTGCCAACTGGAAAGAGTTTGGTTTGCTTGGCAATGTTTCTGATGCCATTAACATGGGCATGGGACTGTTTGATAAGTTGCAAGCGACACGCTTACCTTGGTGGCATGGATGGCGCATGATTGATAAATTGGGTGCTCTGCCAAAACGTCCTGTTATTTTTGAATGTGTGGGCGTACCGGGTGTTTTACAGCAGATTATTGAAGGGGCGCCTTTATTTTCCCGAATTGTTGGGGTGGGCGTCTGCATGCAAAGTGACAAAATCGAACCCGCACTTGCAATTAATAAAGAGTTAGAAATTCAGTTTGTGTTGGGCTATACACCGCTTGAGTTTCGAGATGCGCTACACATGATTGCAGAAGGTAAAGTGAACTGTTCACCACTGATTACGGGTGTTGTTGGCTTAGAAGGAGTTACCAATGCATTTGAAGCGTTACGTGACCCTGAACAACATGCCAAAATTTTGATTGACCCGAAGCGTAGTGGTTCAGATATTCAATTAATGAGTCATTAATTTCAAAGTCATTTATACTTAACTAAAAGATTGTGATTAATCAAATCACAATCTTTTTTATTTTATAGATCGTAATATTGAGCATAAATAAAACCTGCTGAGCTAATTTGAATTGCTCTTTAGTTGTTCTAGTTCTTGGTAAATCCACTCAACAAATTTTTGAATAGTCGGTGAGATGTCTTGGCCCGAATGAATAAGGTAATACTTTCGGCTACCTTTTAATTTTTTATTGGAAACAATCACCAGTTCCTTTTTTTGTAGTTCAGACTCAATCAACATTTGCGGAATTAGAGCCATTCCCATGTCATGACTGGCAGCAACCGCAAGCATTGAAAATAACTCATGGCGTTGTCCATCAAAAGGCTTCGGGTGTTGCATCTGATGAGTGAGAAACCATTCTTGCCAAATGCTAGGTCGAGTGGTTTGTTGTAGTAGAGGGATTTTTAATAAATCTTCTGGGCTTAAATCATAGGTATTTTCATTAATCATCACCGCATCTGGAAAATACTTTTCGATTAGTCTTGGTGAGCACACAGGTACAATTTCTTCATCCATTAAATAATGTGCTTGTATGCCGGGCCAGTGGTCAATTTGCTGTTGCGTACCTGCAAAAATCGCAGCATCAAAAATGTTGTCATTAAATAAAAAAGGTTTAGTACTGGTTTCTAAATGAACCGTAATTTCAGGGTGTTTTTGATTTAAAAGATGGAGTTTGGGTAATAACCATCGCGTTGCAAAGGTAGGAACCACACCTAACTTTAATGTTCCACCTAAACCCTTATGAGAAATCACATCGGCTGTACATTTCTCTAAACCTAATAAGTAGGGCTTAATACTTTTAAAATACTGCTGACCAGCAATGGTGAGTTCGACACCATGCCGAGTACGTATAAAGAGTTCAACGCCTAAGAAATCTTCTAATTGTTGAATTTGGCGAGAAACTGCACTTTGGGTAATACATAACTCTTGCGCAGCATAGGTATAACTTAGATGTTTTGCTGCACTTTCAAAGCAAATTAGACCCTGAATGGAAGGGATGCTTCTTCGCATAAATAAATCCTTTTATTTGTCGTCATATTTCAAAACAGCATATGATCTAAACGCAGATATCAAAGTTTAGTATAAAAATAAGCCATTTTTAATGAAATACAATGAATTAAATATCTAAATTTAATACGTCTTATTTTAAATATGCGTAAGTCGCATATCTGCATGAACATTTATCGTTTGATTACTGCATTTTTCACGCATAACATCGAGTTAAATAAAGAAGTTCAAATTAAGCAGAGGATGCGATGAATCACATGGTGACAACAAAAAAAGCAAAAGTTCAATTTAACTGGCAAGACCCATTTTTAATTGAGCAACAGCTTAGCCCAGATGAGCGCATGATTCGTGATGCGGCTCATGCCTATTGTCAAGAACGTTTGCAACCCCGTGTACTTGAACAATTCCGTCATGAAACAACAGATCCATCTATTTTCCGTGAAATGGGAGAGCTTGGCTTACTTGGCCCAACCATTCCTGAGCAATATGGCGGCGCGGGTTTGAACTATGTGAGTTATGGTTTGGTTGCGCGTGAAATTGAATATGTCGACTCGGGCTACCGCTCTATGGCGAGCGTGCAAAGCTCATTGGTCATGGTTCCGATTCATGAATTTGGTACTGAAGAGCAAAAGCAAAAGTATTTACCTAAACTTGCCACAGGTGAATACATTGGCTGTTTTGGTTTGACTGAACCTGATCATGGCTCAGACCCGGGCAGTATGATTACTCGTGCTAAAAAAGTTGACGGTGGTTATCGTTTAAGTGGCGCAAAAATGTGGATTACCAATAGTCCAATTGCCGATGTATTTGTCGTTTGGGCAAAAGAAGTTTCTGCTGAAGGTAATGTGGGTGACATTCGCGGCTTTATTTTAGAAAAGGGTTGGGAAGGCCTATCTGCGCCTGCCATTCATGGCAAGGTCGGTTTACGTGCCTCGATTACGGGTGAAATCGTGATGGATAACGTTTTTGTACCTGAAGAAAATGCGTTCCCTGAAGTTCGAGGTTTAAAAGGCCCATTTACCTGTCTAAATAGCGCCCGCTATGGTATTGCATGGGGTGCGATGGGTGCTGCCGAGTTCTGTTGGCATACAGCCCATCAATACACCATGGACCGTAAACAATTTGGTCGTCCATTGGCTGCAAATCAGTTGATTCAAAAGAAACTGGCAGATATGCAAACTGAAATTGCTTTGGGTTTACAGGCTGCTTTACGTTTTGGCCGTATGAAAGATGAAGGTATTGCATCCGTTGAAGGTACATCTTTAATTAAGCGTAATAACTGTGGAAAGGCACTTGATATTGCCCGCATGGCACGTGACATGATGGGTGGAAACGGCATTAGTGACGAGTTTGGTGTGGCACGTCATTTGGTCAATCTTGAAGTCGTAAATACCTATGAAGGTACACATGATGTTCATGCCTTAATTTTAGGTCGTGCACAAACAGGCATTGCCGCATTTAGTAACTAACTCAATCATTTTTTAAAGATAGAGGTGTTCTTTCGAGAGCACCTTTAGGGATTTTTACGCAAAAATTTATGGAAAATGACAAGATTCATCGTAAGGATACTCATGTGAAGATGTCCTCTGTGTACTTAAAACTAAATATAAGATGGTGAAAATATAGAAGATTAAGTCATACAGAAAACATAAGTAGGCTACCGATGACTCATTTGGGAAAATGAGGAAATAAATATGAACAATGACGTTCAAGTAATATCGAAAGAATTAAGAACCACATTTCCAAGTAACCTTGGAACATATGAAAAGATTGGACCAAATACATGGAAATGGGCGTTGTTATTTGCCTATTTTGCGATGGTGGTCGATGGCATTGATATTATGCTGCTGTCTTATAGCTTGACCAGTTTAAAGGCGGAGTTTGGTTTAAGTACCTTTCAAGCGGGTGCCTTAGGCAGTGCTTCTTTAGCAGGTATGGGTATTGGCGGTATTTTGGGTGGTTGGGCATGTGACAAGTTTGGCCGTGTACGAACGATTGCCAACTCGGTAACCTTCTTTTCGGTAGCGACTTGTTTGTTAGGCTTTACGCAAAGCTTCGAGCAATTTATGGCTCTACGTTTTATTGGTGCTTTAGGAATCGGAGCACTCTATATGGCTTGTAATACCTTAATGGCTGAATATGTGCCGACAATTTACCGTACAACGGTCTTGGGCACATTACAGACGGGTCAGACCGTAGGTTATATTGCTGCGACGTTATTAGCTGGTGCAATTATTCCAGATCATGGCTGGCGTGTTTTGTTCTTCCTGACCGTAGTGCCTGCTTTTGTTAATATTTTCCTGCAACGCTTTGTGCCAGAGCCAAAATCTTGGCAGCTCACCAAAATTGAAAGCTTACAAGGCAACAGACAACCTAAAGAAAGAGTGGTGGCTGAAAAGCCGAAAAGTAGCAGTATCTACAAACAAATCTTTAATAACTTTAAGCA
This sequence comes from Acinetobacter sp. AOR18_HL, assembly GCF_027855145.1. Taxonomy (NCBI): domain Bacteria; kingdom Pseudomonadati; phylum Pseudomonadota; class Gammaproteobacteria; order Moraxellales; family Moraxellaceae; genus Acinetobacter; species Acinetobacter sp. AOR18_HL. Next base: position 29,204 of record NZ_JAKTIG010000011.1, on the reverse strand, counting down.
CCGTAAAATGTTTTTGTTGTGGATGACCACAGCATTTTTCTTACAGTTTGGTTATTACGGCATTAACAACTGGATGCCAAGTTATTTAGAAACAGAAGTACATATGAACTTTAAAAACTTAACCAGTTATATGGTGGGTTCATATACTGCAATGATTCTAGGCAAAATTTTAGCGGGTTATCTTGCTGACAAATTTAACCGCCGTGCTGTTTTTGTGTTTGGAACAATAGCCAGCGCCGTGTTCTTGCCAATCATTATTTTCTTCAATACGCCTGACAATATTTTGTATTTATTAATCACTTTTGGCTTCTTATATGGCATTCCATATGGTGTAAATGCGACTTATATGGCTGAAAGTTTTTCAACTGATGTACGCGGAACAGCCATTGGCGGTGCTTATAACATTGGTCGTGTTGGGGCAGCGATTGCACCAGCCACGATTGGTTTCTTAGCATCGGGTGGAACTTTTACCATGGCCTTTATTGTGATGGGCGCTGCGTATTTTGTTGCGGGTGTATTGCCAGGCTTATTTATTAAAGATCGTCAGTACGATCCACAAAGACAATCATAAACAATGAAAAGAAGGTGCGTTGAGTGCCTTCTAAAAGATAAGGGTATCGTTATGGGTGCATTACAAGGAATTCGGGTTTTAGATTTAAGTCGTGTACTTGCGGGGCCATGGTGCGGGCAAATCTTGGCAGACCTTGGCGCAGAAGTGATTAAAATTGAACGTCCTCGAGTAGGTGATGACACCCGCATGTGGGGACCACCATGGATGCCCGATCAAGATGGAAACATGACCCGTGAATCTGGTTATTTCCAGTGTACCAATCGTAATAAATATTCAGTTGCGGTGGACATTACCACACCCGAAGGTCAGACTTTAATTTATGAAATTGCCAAGACTGCTGATGTCGTGATTGAAAATTATAAGACAGGGTCTTTGGCTAAATATGGTTTGGACTATGCTTCCTTAAGTGCGTTGAACCCAAATATTATTTATTGCTCGATTACGGGTTTTGGACAAGATGGCCCACGTGCACAAGAGCCTGGCTATGATTTTATTATTCAGGGTATGTCTGGCTTAATGAGTATTACTGGCGAGCCTGATGATGTGGCAGGCGGTGGTGCACAAAAGGTTGGTGTGGCTGTGGTAGATATTCAAACGGGTTTGTATTCCACGATTGCGATTCAAGCGGCCTTGATTGCACGCTCACACACTGGACGCGGTCAATATATTGATATGTCACTCCTTGATGTGCAGGTCGCGGCACTGGCAAATCAGGGAATGAACTATTTAGCTTCTGGTAAAGCCCCACAGCGCATGGGTAATCAACACCCAAGTATTGTGCCGTATCAAACTTTTAAGGCCAAAGATAAAGAATTTATTATTGCTTGTGGTAACGATAAACAGTTTAAAGATTTGTGTATTGCAATTGGTTATCAAGAGCTACTCGAAAATGAAAATTTTGTGCGCAACCAAGACCGTGTCAAATATCGAAATGAACTGATTCCTTTATTATCGGAGCACTTTTTGCAAAAAACTGCTAAAGAATGGGTTGAGATGATTCATGCTTTAAAAGTACCCGTAGGTGTTATCAACTCTATTGAAGATGCCTTGGCTGAACCACAAATTGTACATCGCAATTTGTTGGTCAATATTCCTCATCGTTTAAATGAAAACTTCCAAACGATTGGCTCACCAATCAAGTTGTCTGATACTCCAGTTGAATATCATCATGCACCGCCAGAGTTGGGTGAACATACGGCTCAAATCTTATCGAGATTTAAAACAGCAGAAGAGCTAGCTGCGTTAAAAGAGAAAGGCATTATTGATGGAAAAATTGCTTAAGCTATTGTCATTTTTAATGTGATTCAATTTAAATAAAAACTGTGATTTGCAATAAATCACAGTTTTTATTAGAAACTAAGCGTTTTAATATTTAAAAATAAGCGGCAGCTCTGGTCTGAAATCATGAATTATTCCTTGATGTTCATGATCAAAACTAATTTCCATTAAATGCTCCGATCCATCAGTCACTTCAAAATCATCAAGCGTATTGAACAGTAACGAAGTAGGGTGCTGTTCGAGGTTTGGAATAGAAACCTTAATTGAGGTGATTTCTGATAAATCTTTGCTATGCACAAGTGGTTGTTGTTTTTCTTTCGCAGCAAGGTCTGGTCGTGAAGCAAATGAGAGAAAGAACCACATTGGCTCAGATACAACAGAGTCTTTGGCAACATTTACTTCTAAGCTGGCTGGTAAATAGCTTGGCTTGTAAACCCAATTAGGAAATTTTGCGCCGTTATCATCTTTATCTTTAGGTCTAAAGCAAATACCAAAAGGGGACGGGATATTATCTTGAGCACTCAGTCGTTCAAAAAGCAGAGTTGGTTTGGTGAGATCGCTTGAGGCTTCTTCTGGATTATTTAAAAAGATTAACTCGATAAAAATGTTTTTAAAGAAAAATCGTCTGTTTTCGGTACCTTGACCTGGGTGCTTATTGGATGAACCTTCTGTTAGACCGAATTTTTTTAAAGTTTCAGCTTCGGGAGCGCCTGATTGTACACAAATAAAAATATGGTCCACTTTCATTTTAAGTTCTCATGCTAATGTTGATGAATATTAAATAATTGATTAATAGAATTTTTCATGTTTATCGCAAGTATTTCATCGAAACCATCGACTAAAAAGCGGCTAATTAAGCCTTCAATCACTGTATAGATCAGCTCAGATAAAGCTTCACCATTGGGTATATTGCAGTTTTGTGCAATCAATACTTTAATCCATTGTTTATGGGCTTTAGAAATAGAAATAATGTCTTGATCATCTTGGTTAGATTCAGCGACAGCTCTTACAAATAAACAGCCCTTAAAAAAATCTTGTCTAAACCAGTTAGTGTGCCAATCCAGAATTTTATTGATGGCCTCTAACCCTGTTGCATCTCCCACATAGCCCAAAAGGCTTTGCTTAAACCGTTCATCACGTGCAACGAGCACAGACTTAACCAGTTGATTTTTATTTTTATAGTACGTGTACATCGTGGTTTTTGAGCAGCCAGATTCATCGCGAATCAGATCGACACCAACCCCGACAAAACTATTTTCGTTAAATAACTTCTCGGCTGTATCTAATATTTTTAAGGCAGATTTTGACATAAAACTTTTCCAAAAAATAAAATAGTACAGATCTGTACTATTTGAAATTTTATCTATATGCTTTTTAAAAAGCAATGTCTGTTTAAGGAATAAAACCATGTTCTCGATTTTTTATGGCAAAGAAAAACTGGCTCCATCGCCCACTAAAATTGATGTTTTAAGAAGCCTTGTTGGGGGGACAGTCAGTATTTTTATACTTCTGTGGTTGAGTAAACTCACACACAATATCTTTATCATGGCGCCGTTTGGTGCGACCTGTGTATTGCTCTATACCGTGTCGCAGTCACCTTTGGCACAGCCGAGAAATATTATATTTGGGCATCTTATCTCGGCTTTTGTGGGTTTGTTTTTTCTAAAATTTGTCGGTGTTTCTATTTTTACAATTGCGTTATCAGTGGGCTGCGCTATTGCACTCATGCAGATTTTTAAATGCGTTCATCCACCTGCTGGAGCTAATCCTTTGGTTATTTTGCTCACCGCAAGCAGCATACATTACGAGTGGAGTTTCTTAATTTTCCCTGTTTTGGTTGGTGCAGTGTCTTTAGTTTTAGTGGCGATGCTCATTAATAATATTAAAGCAAGTACGAAGTGGCCAATGTATGGCTTGGGAATTTTAAACAGTAAAAAGTAGGGATGGCATGAAGTGTTTTGAGCTTAAAATAATGAAAGTATTCACTACGCCAAGATAGTGAATACTTTTGAATGAAATTATGATTTCTTGGAAATACGTTCTTCGATGGCAAATTTGAGTAAAGAAGCACTGCGGTAAAAACCGTGTGCGAACTTACCAAATGGCATGGTAATAAAGAAAGTCATGACAGTGGCTAAATGGAAAATCAGTAAAAGTGCCATGTAAGGGGTATTGCGAAATGCCATAAGTGCTAGCCCTGAAGCACTAACGATAAGTAGAAGGAAAATAAAGCCTCGATCTACAGGTTTTTGCTCACGGTCACCATGCAACGGATGACGTTTAAGATTTAAATAGAGTAAGCCAGCAGGCCCGACAACTAAGCCAATTCCACCTAAAGTGCCTAAAATCACAGGCAAGCTTAGGTAAGGATAAGGTGCATGTAGGTCAAGAAAATAGTGATATAAAGTCGCTACACCTGTAGCTGCAAAGCAGAGCATAAAGCCATAAAAAGTTAGGTGATGGAACACACGGCGGATTTGTGTGTAACGGTCATCTTGCTCATTACAGCCTTTACCATGACCGCCATCTAAATATTTAAGTGTTAATACATTTTGAGTGGCTTGAACCAGATCGGGTTTCTCAACTTTGCCATAAATGACTTTAGAGGTTTGTCGCCAGAATTTGCTAATTCCAATACCGAGTAAAACAATCGCAACTGTAAAGGTCCCTCCAAACAATAGTGCTAAAAAGTTATGCGGGAAAATCGCATAGAAATTACCTTGGTAGCCTGCAAATAAGTCAGTGCCTTTGTACCACACCACAGCTAACATGCAAAAAAAGAAAATAAGTGTTAAAGCCGAGACAAAAGGAATACCTACAGACTTATAAAGTCGACCTAAAGGCTGAGGGGTCGCAAATTCTTGATAAGTTTCTAAACGTACTTGTGCCATCGCTTTAGGAATGTTTACCCCAAACTCATGAGGTGGGGCATACTGGCAAGCATGTAAACACGCACCACAGTTATGGCACAGGTTTGCTAGGTAATGAATATCGGCTTGGTTAAACTCAAGGCGTTTGGTCATGGCCGCAAATACAGCGCAAAATGACTCACAGTAGCGACAAGCATTACAAATCTGTAGGGCTCTTTGAACTTCTTGCTCATGGTCAGAGAGCTGAACAACTGGAATTAGGGCTTTGCTATTAGCATTCATGTTCAACTCCTTGTGAAAGTGCATAGTGGGCGGCATTTTTTCCGGCAATTCGCCCAAATGTCGTGCCAATCGACATACCAACGCCCGCGGTATAACCCTGACCAAGTACGTTACCTGCCATCATTTCACCTGCGACAAACAGGTTGCGGCTTGGCTTATTGTTAAAACGCACAGCAGCATCGTCTTCGACTTTTAAACCTAAATAGGTAAAGGTAATGCCGGGTTTAAGGGCATAGGCATAGAAGGGTGGTTGATCGAGAGGAACAGCCCAGTGGGTTTTGTTGGGAACAATATTTTCGGTGGTGCAGTCATCTAAAACCGTGTGGTTAAAGGTGCCTTGTACACAGGCTTGGTTAAATTCTTCTACGGTATGGCATAAGGTTTTTGCATCTAGTCCGATTTTTTCGGCCAGTTCTTGAATGCTATTTGCTTTTACACCTGCAAACACAGGTGGCATAAAGCGACCAATGGCTTTTGAATCAATAATCGAATAGGCAATTTGCTGAGGTTGTTTAGCTACAAGGCGGCCCCAAATCGCATAACGTTTTGGCCAGAAGTCTTCACCTTCATCGTAAAAACGTTCAGCTTTGTTATTGACCACAATTCCCAAGGAAACGCAGTCAATGCGAGTACAAATACCACCATCATATAACGGTGCTCTTGCATCTACGGCTACGCAATGTGATTGTGATGGATCACCAATAATATCGGCGCCTTGGTCTATCATAAATTTAAGCAAGTTGCCTTGATTAAAGCGGGTTCCACGGATAATGAAATTATCGGCAGGCCATTCGCCGTTTTCATTTTGTCCCCATGCTTCTCTTAACCACTCCAAATTTGACTCAAAACCGCCTGCGGCCAATACACAGCTTTTTGCTTTAAATACACGGCCATCTTCCGCAATTGCAGCTTCAAAATGCCCTTGATTTAACTTTAGATCTTTAATTTTTGTGTTGTATAAAATTTCAATACCAAGTTCTTGGGCACTCCGGTAGTACGCATTAATGAGGGCTTTACCACCACCCATAAAAAATGCATTGGTACGTGCAACATGCAAAGCACCCGATAGTGGTGGCTGAAAATTCACACCATGTTTACGCATCCAGTCGCGGCAGGTGGCCGTGCTACGAATCACTAGACGAGCTAAGTGCTCATTGGTTTTTCCAGCAGTCACTTTAAGTAAGTCTTGCCAATATTCTTCCTCGGGATAGGCATCGACTAATACATCTTGAGGGGCATCATGCATGCAGCGAAGGTTACGAGTGTGTTGTGAGTTACCACCACGCCACTCTTTAGGTGCTGCTTCTATTACCAGTACAGAAGCGCCACTTTCTTTTGCTGTGAGTGCGGCACACAGTGCGGCATTCCCACCACCAATTACAATCACATCATGCATGGATTTCTCCCTTTCTCAGCTAGGGCTAATGTAGCTTTAAAAGGAAAGGTGAAGTGAGAGGCTAAGCTTGAATGGGTGTTTATTAAAAATAAACACTAAGTGCTTAAGTATTTATGAGTTCCGCACCGGGCCAGCGCTTTTCATTAATCAGGTTGGTCACACAGGCGCGAATCACTACTTTCGTGGCTAAAGTAGCAGGTGAGATTTCTTCTTCAGAGAGACTAATTAAATAGTTAATGCGTTCAATGGCAGGTTCTACAACGCGCAGTAAACATAGGTCTTGCCTTGAGTTTAATGATGCACCCGCAGGTTGAATGGTTGCCATTTCCAGTTGGCTAATGCTTTCCATTAATAAGTGCAGTCCATCAATTTCATAAGCCACTTTAAGCTGATGAATTTTCTGTTCGAGCAATAAACGCAGTCCATGTCGTTGACTTGGTAAAATCAGAGGGAGTTCTTTAAGCTGTGAATGAGTAATGGTCTGAGTGTCGATACAGCTTTCAAGCCCGTACTGACTCAGCACATCTTTAGGCGAGATTAAAAACATCTGTTCTTTAACTAAAGGCTGTATGGCCCACTGTGGGTCGACATCATCACTAAAGATGATGGCAACATCGAGCTGCCTTGCATTAACCAAGGCTTTGAGGTCACCCGATAAACCTTCGATTAAACGGACTTTAATATCGGGATAACGATTTCTCATGAGTTTTAAAAAGTGCGTGCCAATAACAGCTGCAACACTCGGTGAAAAACCGACGGTGACGTGACCACTTAAACGTGAGGAATGCGCAGAGTCTACGGCATGGTCTAGGTGTCTAAGCGCCAGTTGCACTTGTTGAAAAAAAGCTAAACCCGCAGGGGTGGGAACCGTACCCAAAGCGGTACGTTGTAAAAGGCGAATAGAAAGCTCGCTTTCTAATTTTGAGATTTGCTGGCTTAATGCAGAAGTTCCAATATCGAGATTTTTTGCAGCTTTACCCAAGCTTCCTGACTCGATCACTGCAATAAAATACTTTAATTGTTTGAGTTCCACGGTAAATACTACATTAACCTTTATGGATTAATTCTACACTGGTTTTTTGTTCTATTGCTTTGAGTAAACCACTAAAAGAGAAAAGGCAACATCACCTCAAGACGTTGCCTTTTAGAGCTTTTATTGTTTAACCTGCTCAAGACCCTGTTCTTCAATAATTTGTGTTGCTAGTGGCGATTTCACAAATTTAATTAACTCTTTTGCGACTTTTGCATGTTCCGAGTTTTTACCAATGCCTGCCGCAAATACAGTCACTTTTTGATACGGTGCAGGGATTGGGCCGACTAATTCAACTTGACCATATTTGCCTGTAAAAGGTTTGATTTCGCTAATTTGCTGGAAACCAATATCAAACTGGCCTTCGGCGATACGTTTTGCAACGCGGTCACCTACCACTTTTTCTGCCTTACTCGAAATTACTTTGTACTCGACAGGCGGGAAGCTTGGGAAAACATCTTTTTCAAGATGCGTACCGCTCGCACTTGCTGAATAGCCGATGTGCTTGGCATTTAATAAAACTTTTTCAAATTTTTCTGCAGAACTAATATCTGGCTTTGGTGCACCTTTAGGCACAGCCATGCCGATGCTTGAATTGACTAAAGGACTTTGTGAATTGGGTTCTACATAACCCTTTTCTGCGAGCTTGTTGAGTTCAGGAGCAGCCAAGACCACCACGTCAAAACGTTCACCACGATCGAGTCGATTTGGAATTGCAGTTGGTGATGCACCCATTGATGAACCAGATGAGAGATGCACGGTATGGCCTGTTTGTTTTTCAAATAATGGAATGAGTTTTTCCATAGATGAATAAAAACCACCAGAGCTAATCACTTCGATAGTATCTGCGTTAGCAAGAGTTGAGCCTAAGCCAGCACCAGCTAGGCAAATGGTCATGAAGATAGGGGACTTTTTCATAGTATCTCGCTTTAATGACAGGAGAATACAGTACGGAGATTTAAGATCCACCGTACTGTTCATTAAAATTTCAGGTTAAGTCGTTGTTGTTTTAAGCGCTAATTTTTGCAGGTTCAGCAATCGCGTCAGTATTTTTCTGTTTAGAACCGCGGCATAGATACAAGCTTGAAATAAGGCTACAAACTGCAGCAAGCATGAGCCAGAAAGCAGGGGTACTTGGGTTGCCTGTGTTTTCGACAAGGAAGGTACAAGCCATTGGGGTCATACCACCAAAAATAGCGGCTGCAAGGCTAAACGCTAAAGAGAAACCAACTGTACGTACACGTTTCGGCATCACTTCTGCAAGGGTTGCGACCATGGTTCCGTTGTACATACCAAAGAAGAACGAGAAGTAAGCAAGCGTAATTAGAAGGTTCGAGAAGCTAATGTTACTCACTAACCAACTTAAAACCGGATAACTTGTAAAGAGAGCAAGTGTGGTAATGCCGACTAGTACTGGACGGCGGCCAATTTTGTCTGAAAGCAAACCACCCATTGGTAACCAGAAGAAATTAGACAAACCAACAAACACGGTTGCTAAAAGGCTATCTGTTACTGACATTTCTAAAGTACGTTTTGCATATACTGTGGTGTAAACCGTAATGAAATAGAACGTGGTTGTGGTCATGGCACTCATCATCATGCCTGCAAGGACGATGCGCCAGTTGCTTGCCAGTGTGCTGAAAATTTCTTTTGTTGAAGGATGAGTCTTTTGCGATTTAAAGTCTTCAGTTTCCTCTAAAGTACGACGGAACAAGAAGATTAAAGGAATAATCAAACAACCGATTAAGAACGGAATACGCCAACCCCATTCACCCACTTGAGCAGTAGTTAAGATGGTGTTGAGCCAGTAGCCAAGTAATGCAGCAAACACAACAGCAACTTGTTGGCTGCCAGACTGCCAGCTTGTGATAAATCCACGATTTTTATCCGTTGCAATCTCTGCGAGATAAATCGACACACCGCCAGATTCAACACCTGCCGAAAAGCCTTGTAATAGACGTCCAATGACCACCAAAATCGGCGCAATAATACCTATGGTTTCATAACCCGGTACAAAGGTAATTAAGATGGTTCCGATGGCCATAAGGCTTAAAGTAACAATGAGACCTTTGCGTCGACCAACTCTGTCGACATAAGCGCCCAAGAAAATAGCGCCGAGAGGACGCATAAGAAAACCCGCAGCAAATACGGTAAATGTCATCATTAAAGAGACATATTCATTTTCAGAGTGGAAAAATTTTGCCGCGATATAAGTGGCATAGAAACCAAAAAGAAAAAAGTCGTACTGCTCTAAAAAGTTGCCACTTGTTACATTTAATATTTTTTTAAAAGTAGCCCTACGGTTATTCACGACATCCATTGGAGACCTCCTTGGCCTGACAAAATGGAAACATTCACGATTTTCGAGGCTGGACCTAAATTGATTCAATCAATAAATCTAAAGAGCAAATGGGTTAGAGATGAGATTTAGCGAGGTCCTTTGCAGAAAATGTGATGCCTTGTTTCCAGTTCAAACTACACATCTATATTTCGATAAGCGGAAAACCACTTATCATTCGGACGAAAATGTAATCTCAAAAAGCAGGAGGGAGTGAGAGGGCAAAATTAATTAGGTATTTAATAAAATTAATGACTCTTTATAAAATAATTTCAGAACATGGCCAAATCTGGTTTTGAATCAAATCTTTCACGCAAGCCTTAATGGCTGACTTTGCGGCAAGTGCAGCAGGTGATAATTCTTCTTCGGCAAGGCTTACCAAGTAATTGATTCGTTCAACTTCAGGGTCTACTAACTTGAGTAATTGAAGCTTATGTTTGTACTCTTGCAGACAAGCGCTACCTGGGCGGACGCTGGCAAGGTCGAGGTGAATTAGACTGTCCATGAGTAAGTGTAGGCCATCAATTTCATAGACGACATTAAGCTGACCAATCTTGTGCTCAAGCAACTTTCTTAGACTATGGCGCTGACGTGGCAGTACTAAAGGAAGGTCTCCAATTTGTTGAGACTGAATGACACCACTTTTGATGCAATCGGCAAGACCATATTTTTCTAGCACTTCCTTGCGTGCCATTAAATACATTTGCTCGCGTACCAAAGGTTGAATCGACCACTGTTTATCAATTTCATTGGTAAAAATAATTGCGATATCGAGCTGACGCGAGTTAATGGATTGAATTAGATTGCCTGATAGCGTTTCCACAATCTCTAAACGAATGTCTGGGTAACGTTCAGACATTAGTTTCATTAAAGGGATACCAATCAAAGCCGTAATGGTCGGTGGAAAGCCAAGGCTGACATGTCCAGATAGTCGTGCAGAATGGGCAGCATCTACCGCGAAGTTCACTTGACGTAAAATAAGTTGAGAATGTTTTAAAAAGGCGAGACCTGCGGGAGTAGGAGTGACACCAAAGGCATTACGCTGTAATAGGCGAATGCTTAGCTCTTGTTCTAATTTACTAATTTGCTGGCTAATTGCTGAAGCGCCCACATCAAGTTTTTGGGCAGCTTTACCAATACTACCTGCTTCAACCACAGTTAAAAAATATTTTATTTGTTTGATTTCCATAATAAATGTGTTCGCTCATCATCCTTGATTTAATTTGTACAGATATGAAGGATTGGGAAATCTATCATGCACTTTAATATTAACAGCAATCCATAAAAAAGATCTTTAATTTGATATTCTAAAAACAATAAAACGATCTTTTTCAACTTTAATATTAAAATTTATTCTCTAACTTTTATTTATTATTACGATAAATTTACCGCTAGATTTTCAGTCTTTCACATTCCCTTTTCTTAGAATTTTAACCTATTTAATTTTACTAATGCCCCCTTTAATTTATTGGTATCACGATGTTTTCTTGATCTGTGCTTTAATCTTTTCAAATGAAAAAAGGAGCACATTAAATGCATGATGCATTAAAAAATATGATGGATTTTCAAATGATGAAGAAGAGTAACTGATTAAATAACTATTGGAAAAATATATGAGTATGTAGCTCATTTGATCAGAAGGGAAGATTGGGTAAACAGGTTTATTTATTTAAATATTAACGTTACCCATAGCATGGATATGCAAAAGACAACACAATGGATTATTTTTTACTATCTTGTTGTTATTCATCAGTATTATTTAACCGAAGCATTTTTAGATATTTCTGCAAAGGTTTTAATTCTCATTATAGATCTGGTGATTGTCCTAACTTTCCCTCTACTTAGCTATTTCTTTCAGTCGATTGATTCGTAATTTTTATAGTAACGCTGCATTACTGAAATTCGCTGTAAAAAAGCGCATTTCAAAACATAAGACCAAAACTAAAAACCAATAAGCATGATCGTGCCAAGGAGGTCGATTATGGAGATTGGTAAAAATCAAAATATGAATAGAGCAAAACGTTATAAGGATGTATGTAACATGAAAAATTTAACTTTACTCGCATTAACATGCGTCAGTGTGACAATAGCTGGGTGTGGTTCAGGAAATGCTTCTAAAGAGGCGGGGCAGCCAAAACGCCCAGAATGTATAGCACCAGCCAAGCCGGGTGGTGGGTTTGATATGACCTGTAAATTGATTCAATCTGGCTTTAAACAAACAGACCAGCTCAAAGATCCAATACGTGTAACCTATATGCCGGGTGGGGTAGGTGCCGTAGCCTATAACAAAATCGTAAACAGTGATCCTGCGAATAATAATGCCGTGGTTGCATTTTCCACTGGTTCACTCTTGAACTTAGCACAAGGAAAATTCGGACACTTCACTGAAAAAGATGTGAAATGGTTGTCTGGGGTCGCCGTCGATTATGGTTTGGTTTCGGTACATAAAGACTCACCATTGAAAAATCTCGATGACTTGATGAAAGCACTCCGAGAAAACCCAAAAGCACTTAGCTTTGGTGGTGCAGGAAGTGTAGGTGGTCAAGACTGGATGCAAACAGCAATGTTGGCAAAAAAAGCAGGTATTAGTCCTGCCGATTTAAGATTTGTTGCACTTGAAGGCGGTGGGGAAGTGCTGACTTCATTACTGGGGCAGCATATTCAAGTTGGGGTAGGTAATATCAGTGAAGTCAGTTCATACCTAGAGTCTGGTGATATTCGAGTTTTAGCAGTTTTTGCTAACAAGCGATTAGATGGGAAGTTCTCAAAATTACCTACTGCAAAAGAGCAAGGCTATGACATTGAGTGGCCAGTCATCCGTGGTTTCTATATGGGACCAAAGGTCAGTGATGAAGCCTATGGTTGGTGGAAAAATGCCTTCGATAAAATGATGGCTAACCAGAAATTTGATGCAGTCCGTGAAAATCAGGATCTACTCCCATTTCAGCTGACAGGTGAAGAACTCACAGCTTATGTTTATAAACAGACCGCGGAAATGCGGCAGTTATCGCAAGAATATAAATTATCACAATAACAAATCGACTGGGTTGAGAAGCTATTTTTCAGCTCAGTTTTTTTCTGAGGATAGATGATGAAATCTGAACGGATTCTTACCGCCATTATTACGGTTTGCGGGTTATTTTTGTTGATTTATGCGAGCAATTTTGAAGCCCCAATTTCCTACGACCCAGTGGGCCCTAAAGCTTTTCCTATTTTATTAATGGGCTTAATTACAGCGAGTGCAGCGTATCTCACTATTCGACCAGCCATTATGTTTGAACCCGTTGAGTTGGGATGGACAAAACATTTAATCGTTAAGTTAGCGTTGTGCGCGGTGGCTTTAACGCTATATGCATTAGTTTTTGAATGGCTCGGCTTTATTGTTGCAACCCTGTTGATGACCATTGCAGTGGGCAAACTTTTCCATGGCAAAACCATACCGGTTTTGGTGACAGGTTTAGTACTTAGCATGAGTACCTACTATATGTTTGACCGTTTCTTGGATGTGCCATTACCACTTGGATTTTTTGGTTAAGGATGACCCGATATTGGATGTATTAAGTTTTTTAATGATGGGGTTTGAGGTTGCCTTGCAGCCGCAGAATCTTTTAATTGCTTTGATTGGCGCATTTATTGGAACGATTGTTGGCTTATTACCGGGTTTAGGTCCAATTAATGGGGTGGCAATTTTATTGCCGTTTGCTTATGCCTTGGGTTTACCTGTAGATAGTGCCTTGATTTTATTGGCAGCGGTTTATTTGGGCTGTGAATATGGCGGACGTATTTCAGCGATTCTGTTAAACGTACCCGGAGATGCTGGAGCCATTATGACCACCTTAGATGGTTATCCATTGGCACAGCAAGGAAAAGCAGGAATCGCATTGTCTTTATCATCGGTCAGTTCCTTTGTTGGAAGTACGGTTGCCTTTATTGGGATTGTATTGTTTGCTCCTATATTGGCGAAATGGGCAATTGCATTTGGTCCTGCTGAATATTTTGCTTTGATGGTCTTTGCAATTGTTTGTTTAACTGGTCTGGTCAGTACGCAGCCTTTTAAAACCTTAATTATGGCACTCATGGGCCTAGCACTTTCAACTGTGGGAATGGATGCAATTACAGGTGTATATCGCTTTACCTTTAACAGTGTGGGTTTAAGTGACGGAATTGCTTTCACTACTTTGGTTATTGGCTTATTTAGTGTAAGCGAAATCCTATTAATGCTCGAACGCACGACAATTGGTCAAGTTGCCTTAAAACAAGGAAAGCGTTCTCTTTTTAATCTTAAAGAGTTCTTTTTCTCGTTGGTTGCTATTATTCGCAGTTCAGTGATTGGTTTCTTCTTAGGTATTCTTCCAGGAGCAGGTGCAACCGTTGCAAGTGCGATGGCATATACCACTGAGCGAAAAATGGCAAAGGATAGTAGCAAGTTTGGTAAAGGTGACTTACGTGGGCTTGCTGCACCAGAAAGTGCGAATAACGCAGCGGCTTGTGGTTCATTTGTACCCATGCTGACATTAGGCGTGCCAGGTTCGGGAACGACTGCGGTCATGATGGGCGCGTTGCTTATGTATAACATTGCACCAGGTCCACAGTTATTTGTTCAGCAACCTGTACTGGTATGGTCACTGATTGCATCGCTTATGGTGGGTAATATCATTCTGTTGGTATTAAACTTGCCATTGGTAGGCTTCTTTGCCCGCATGTTGAGTATTCCTAATTATATTTTGATCCCGATCATCGCAAGCGTGAGTTTTGTGGGTGTGTATGCTATTCATAGCAATATCTTTGACTTGCTGCTCTGTATGGGCTTGGGTGTGTGTGGATATATTCTTAGAAAATTTGATTTTCCTTTAGCTCCATTAATCTTAGGTTTTGTACTTGGCGAATTAATGGAATCGAATCTGCGCCGTGCACTTTCAATTTCTCAAGGGGAACTTGATGTCTTATGGAGCAGTAACATTAGTATAGGACTTTGGATCATGTCAGGATTATTATTGATCTTGCCAATCGTTCGTAAATACTTGTTTATCAAAAAGCAACAAGCTTAAAAGGACAGCAATAATAGCCAGCATTGGTTGGCTATTATTGCTCTGAATTATGGAAAAAATAAGCTCAAATCTCAAAGGATTAGCAATTGCTCTGGTCGGAGCTTTAATTGCCAAATATTTGCATATTCCCTTGCCTTGGTTGCTTGGACCTTTATTGACGGCCTTATTGTTCGGTAGTGTTGGTCATCCACTTGCCTGTGATCCCCAGTGGCGACGCATAGGGCAGGTCATTATTGGTATGGCTTTAGGCCTATACTTTTCACCAGCTTTGGTACAGGCAGTGGCAGCATATTGGGGTTTTATTCTCATAGGTTTGGCATGGTCACTTGTGTTGGGTACTTTGCTGGCTGGATTGCAATATCGAGTTAATGCCTTGGATTGGGCAACTGCATGGTTTTCTTCTGCGATTGGTAGCGCCAGTGAAATGGTGAATATTGCAGAACGATATCAAGCTCAAGTCGATAAAGTCGTTGCTGCCCATAGTTTGAGAATTGTGATTTTGGTTGTGCTGGTTCCAATTTTTATGGAGCTTTATTTTCATGTTCAATGGACTGGTTTAAAGATACCAGTATCGGATCAATTTAGCTTTTTTCAAGTCGTCTTACTGTTTTGTCTGGCTCTGTTTGTTGGTCAGGTTTTTCAATTTTTTAATCTTTTGAATGCTTGGATTTTGGGGCCACTCGCCATTATTGGGTTATTGTCATTTTGTGGAATACTTCAGATGAAATTGCCTGAATGGTTTACTGCCTTTGGTCAAGTCTGTATTGGCTGGTCATTAGGCAGCAAATTTCCATTTAGCTTTTTAAGGAAAAATAAAAAATTTATTGGAATCACACTGATATTCAATTTACTGGCTTTAGCGTTATCGATCAGCGTTGCTTTATTACTGGTTAATTTAAGTCATACAGAAAAACAAATCTTGATTTTAGGCCTTTCACCTGGAGGCATCGCAGAAATGTCACTGATGGCTAAAGCTCTCGGACTCGCAGTACCCATCGTCGTTTCCTTTCAACTCTCAAGATTAATTTTCGTCATTCTCACTACACGCTTTTTTTATCAATACAGTCTGCAATTGTTTTTTAAATCTAAAAAGTAAGAGCTTTTTTAATATAAGAACTTTGTTGTGCTTACCGTTATACAAACCATAACTTTTCAATATGGCATCTACGGTCAAATCATTGGCGTTTGGAGCTAAGCAGAAGCATTCAAATCTACATAAAGTTAGGAATCAAAATAAAAAATATCCAGGATGGATCCATGAATTTTGTTGTGAATAAAAAAATATTGATCTTAGGAATAACTTCAATTTGCACAAGCACCTTACATGCGGCTGCATTTGATAAAACAGGGCAGTCTGTAGCGGCATTTTTACAACCGGGTAACTATTTTGAAGCAAGTTTAGGAATCACAGATGCCGATTTAAGTGGTGTAGAGTCGGGCACAAACCCGTCACATCATTCAATTTCAGATATAGCCAACACCGATTATCGACCTACCGCAGCTTTAAAATTACAGTTAGCACCGCAGTATTCATTTGGCTTGCTTTACGATCAACCATTTGGTGCCGACACAGAATATTCAGGCCTAAATGGCTTTGTCGCAACGCCAAAAGACACGGTTATGTTACCCAGCATTACAACAGCAGGACTTGCCAATGCTACTTCTGGTCAGGCTCCTACAGGAAATGCAAAATCAGAATTTGATATACAAAATTTAAGCTTTATTTTGGGATATCAACCCACAAAGAACTGGAATCTTTATGTGGGGCCAGTCTATCAAACCTTTAAAAGTCAGGTTGAATTAAGAGGTAATGTATTTAGTCTTTACAACGGCTATGACTTTCATACCAAAACTGTAGGTGACTTGGGATGGTTAGCAGGGCTTGCCTACCAGATTCCGGAAAAAGCTGTGAAAGTCTCATTAACCTACCGTTCAGCCATTACTCACAAACTAAACGCGACTGAAAATGCCCCACTCATTGAGATGTTAAGCACTCAACAAGGTCGTGATTTAGTTAATCAGCATCTAGACTACATGATTTCTATTGGTCAGATGACTCCACTAAAGAAAGCTTACTTAAATCAGATTATTGCCAATTTGCCAGAACAAGAAGATACAGGTACAACAAAATTTAAATCTCCTGATTCAGTGAATTTGGAGTTCCAGACCGGACTTCGTCAGGGAACGTTACTGTTTGGTAGTTTACGCTGGGTAAATTGGAGTGATCTCGCTCTACAACCTTATCGCTTCGGTGAGATCTCAAAAGTTGTTGGCGTACTATCAACGCCAAGCCGTCCGGAAGGTTTTAATTTGGTTCGTTATTATGATGACCAATGGTCTTTAAATTTAGGGGTTGGACAACGCTTTTCACCTAAATGGTTAGGTTCTGTGTCGGTTGGATGGGACTCGGGAGCAGGTGATAAAGTGTCAACGGGTGGCCCAACCAAGGGATATTACAACTTGGGCTTGGGTGCTCAATATAGCCCGACATCGCAATACTTTATTTCTGGTGGTGTGAAGTATTACTGGTTAGGCGATGCAAAAGCTCAGCTTGGCGCACAGGCGGGTAGTGACTATTATGTAGGTGAGTTTAAGGATAACCACTCAGTCAGCTATGGCTTAAAAATTGGATATAAATTTTAAAATTAAATCAGTCATTTATAAGGTTTTAATTACATGAATAAAATCATTAAAAACAGCCTGTTTTTAGGATTATCGACTTTCATTGCAGGTTATGGAACTCTCCTTCATGCAGAAGCAAGTCCAACAACTTTGCCGGCAGTTTCGCAAAAAGCGTTAACCATTATTGATGGCCAAACAGAATGGTTAAGCAAGGTCTATAAAGACATTCATGAACACCCTGAACTTGGGTTTATGGAAACGCGTACTTCAGCAATTGTTGCCAAAGAACTTAAGTCACTGGGTTTTGACGTTAAAACGGGAATAGCCAAAACAGGCGTGGTCGGCATTTTAAAAAATGGTGAAGGGCCAACAGTCATGTACCGTGCCGATATGGATGCCAACACTGTTGAAGAAGCGACTGGTTTACCATACGCGAGTAAAGTGCGTGTAAAACTTGATGATGGAACTGAAACACCTGTAGCACATATGTGCGGTCATGATGCACATGTGACATGGATGCTCAGCATGGCAAAAACATTAGTCGCTTTAAAAAAGGAATGGAGCGGAACTGTTATTTTAGTCGCGCAACCTGCCGAAGAGCCGATCACAGGTGCAAAAGCTATGGTGACCGATGGCTTATGGACAAAATATAACTTGCCAAAACCTGATTATTTCTTTGCAGTGCATACCACGCCTGCACCTGTGGGCGTGGTCATCAATGCACCGGGGCCACGTATGGCAGGAACAGATCAGCTTGATGTTTTATTTAAAGGTGTGGGTGGACATGGTTCATTACCAATGCTCACCAAGAACCCGATTAGCATGGCTGCAAACGCAGTGACTCAATATCAAACCATTATGGGTAATGCAGTTGATCCGCAACAAGCGGCAGTGTTATCGATTGGCTCAATCCAAGCTGGAAACTCGAATAACGTGATTCCTTCTACTGCATTGGTCAAAATGAATTTGCGCTGGTTTGATCCTAAAGTGCGTGAAACCATGCTAAATAATATTAAGTCTATGAGTGAAGGTGCGGCCCAAATGCAGGGGATGGGTAAAGATCAATTACCTACCTTTACGTTTAAAGGTTCGAGCACACCTGTAGTTAACAATAAAGAATTTTCGGCACGTTTAAATGGGCCTTTAAAAGCACTATTGGGCGATAAACATGTTCTAACTGAGTATCCCGCGGTTATGGGATCAGAAGATGTTCATCATTTATTAGGCGACCAAAAAGACATTCCTTTTAACTTTATGTTTATTGGTGTAGCAGACCCAGTTGTGTTTGCAAATGCAGTCAAACAAGGCAAACCTGTGCCTTATATTCCACATAGTCCAAACTACATTGTTGACTTAAAAGCTTTGCCAGTTGGTGCCAAGGTCACTACAGTTTCGATGTTAGAACTACTCACTAAAAAGTAAGTTACTCATAAAAAAAGATGCATTCATATGCATCTTTTTTTCTAAGTTTTTAAAAGTTAAGAGCAAGCTAGATATTTTTCTCGATAATGGATGGGCGATAAATCGGTCCAACGTCGAAAAGCACGTGTAAAACTACTGACATCTGTAAAACCTAAAATATATGCAATTTCAGTCACACTATGGCCTGTGTTTTTTATATAAGAAAGTGCCAGTTCATGACGGGTGTCATCTAACAGTTCACTATATGAAGTGTTTTCTGCCGAGAGTTTCCTTTGCAAGCTACGAATACTTAACCCTAAACTTTTTGCTATTTCTTGTTGCTGAAAGTCGCCTGTAGATAATTTTTCGATTAATTTTACTTTCACTCGTGCCAATATATTTTCTTTATCTAACCGTGCCAGATAACGATTAATAATTTCATCATATTCTTGGGTGAGAGTGGGATTTGCACCTTCTAGTGGTTGTTCTATGGTTGCTGTATCAAACACAATCATGTCTTTGGGTGCATTAAACACAATCGGAGCTTTTAAAATATTCTGGAATGTTTCTAAATCTTCAGGTTCTGAACGTCTAAGTTCAATGCGTAATGGCGAAAAAACAGAGCCTTGTAAAGCACGACTTGAGCGAATAAAAACGGAAATAAATGCATCGATAGATTCGGGCTGAACTTCGTCGGGAACATGAATAACGAAATAATGGTTATTTCCTTGCCCATAAAACTCTAGCTCTGGAATATCCGTAACCACACGAAAATAACGAATAATTCTTAGAAACATCTCTTTTAGGGTGGTGCTGGTAATCAGTGAATGCCCTAACACATGAAAAGTATTTTGATTGACTTGGCTGGCAACTTTAAGGCCAAAACTTGAATTTTGAGTTTTCTGAACTGCTAATTTCCATAAATTTGCTGTTTGTTTTAATGAATATCGTGCATCAGGATTACTCAGAGCCTGAATATCTAAACCTGCTTGTTCTAATAAAGGTTGACTATCAACACCGGCTTTTTCGAGCGCTTTTTGAATCGCTTTCACCCAGCTAGCCAGTGCCGTTGCTGTCTGTGGCATGTTATGTCCTATAACTTGTGATTCATATTCCTCTGAACAGTATAAAAGATTCAAAACTAAAAAATCTTTTGTTTATTCTGAATCTTTTTATTTTGGCATCCATAGCCAATAGATTGGCGTTTCGAGCTAAGCACACTTAGGGTGATCTAAATAAAGTAGAGGCATGAAAAACTGAGGAATAACGGATGACCTATATTTATAAAAATCCTGCCGGAATGACCGATAGCGAAAAAACCGAACATATTAAAAAAGTAGTAACAGCAGAAGGCGTGGCTTTACGCAAACGTCATCCTATTTTGAACCATCAAAATGCCATTGGGGCGATGATTCTATTTATATCTTTGGTCGGCATGATAGCGACTGCCGTGCTCTATATAAATCATCAACTTTCAGCTTGGTTTGCAATTCCGATTATTGCTTTTTTCGCATCGCTCACCCATGAGTTAGAGCATGACCTGATTCACTGGATGTATTTTAGAAAGAAACCATGGGCACATCATTTAATGATGGGCTTAGTCTGGTTAGCTCGACCAAGTACCATTAACCCGTGGAAGCGTCGTGAGCTGCATTTTAACCATCATAAAAACTCAGGCACCGAAGTTGATTTAGAAGAAAGAGCTTTAACTAATGGAGAGCAGTGGAGCATACGTCGACTCATCGCGATTGGTGATAACGGCTTGGCGGTCTTGTTCCGTATTATTTCTACAAGCAATTGGACGGTTAGAAAAGTAATTTTTAAACGTGCATTTATGGCTTATTTTCCGTTAGGAATTATTCATTGGTCGCTGTGGTATATCTTTTTAGGTTTTCATGCAGTAGATGCTGTTTTAAGTTGGGCGAATGCACCGATTGCTTGGTCAGCTACCACTTTAAATATTATGCATGTGGTTAATATTTTGACTGTTGTTTGGATTGCACCGAATGTGCTGCGTACCTTCTGCTTGCACTTTGTGACTAGCAATATGCATTACTACGGTGACGTTGAATTGGGTAATGTCATTCAACAAACTCAAGTATTAAAGCCGTGGTGGATGACTCCGTTCCAATTGTTTTGCTTTAACTTTGGTTCAACGCATGCCATCCACCATTTTGTGGTGAAAGAACCATTCTACATTCGCCAAATGACCGCGCCAGTTGCCCATAAAGTCATGCGTGATATGGGAGTGCGGTTTAACGATGTTGGAACCTTTAAAAGAGCAAATCGTTGGAACGTAAATGATTTATCAGAATCAAAAAGTTAAAGCATAGCTTTTTATCTCACTCAAATGGACTGAGTTCTGTACAAAGCACTCAGTCCATTAATTATAAATTCACCCTAAAGATTATTAAAAATTAAACGGCTCTACTGAAACTTAGTAAAAAGTAAAATCACGCCTAAGACACATAAGATTGAACCAATCACCTTATTAATCTGTACTTGCTTGGCTAACATTTTCTGTCTCAGTAGCATGGATGAAAACAGCACTGCCACCAGTGAAAACCATACAAAATGGGCAAATGACATAAAAAAGCCATAAGCCAAAAGAATGGTTTTAGGCGTGGTTAAACTCACAATTTGCGTATAGGTGCTAATTACAAATAGGGTGGTTTTAGGGTTCAGGGCGTTGGTAAAAAAGCCGTATTTTATGGCTTGCAAAGTACCTATAGAAGTTAAAGCCGCAGTGTCTAAAACAGGTTTTTGAGTAAAAGTTTTATAGCCAATATAGATCAGATAAAGCGCACCAATATACTTAACAATATTCAAAATTTGAGGCGTATATGTCATCACAAAGGCAACGGCTACAAGTGTATAGGTCACATGCACCAACACGCCAAGCGATATTCCCAGTGAAGTGAACACACCTATTTTTCTGCCGTACAAGTAACTATTTTTCGTAACGATCGCGAAGTCAGCGCCGGGGCTAACCACCGCTAAAATCGTAATGAGAATAACCGCAATAAACTCTGCCATTATCTTGCACTCTCGCTGAAAACGAGAGAATTTATCTGTACTTTTTGGAATGTATGTAAGAGGGCGAAAACACTACTTAAAATTGCTATTCTTTTTGCAAAAGATGTTAGAGCTTTAGGTTTACGAAGATAGATATCGATATTCAATATACTTTTCATCATCTAAAATAGGTTTTAATAAAGACGATTTTTATTTTGAACAGAAATCTAAAAATAAAAATCGATAAAAACGACTATATATCTATGAGTTTTTGGAATGATAGAAAGAATATCTCTGAATTCATTAAAGTTTTTCTACTTTGTGGCGAAGTATGGCAGCGTCACTTTAGCTGCAAAGAAATTATTTGTGACGCAAAGTGCGGTTAGTAAACAGATTTATAATTTAGAAGAAGCTTTAAATACGACTTTATTTGACCGTAAAAATAAAACACTTGTGATGACTAAGCAGGGTGAAATTTTAATGAGTTGTTGCCATCAGGTGTTTAGTCAACTCGATGAATGCTTAATACAACTCAGCCAGCCTAAAGCTGAAAACAAACAACTGGTCTTGTCGTGTGAACCGACTCTTTCTATGAAATGGCTCATTCCACGGTTATCAAAATTTAAAAAGCTCGGTCATGATTTTGAGGTTGTGCTACTCACCGCAGGTGGCGTGGTCGATTTTGAAAAAGAGAATATTGATATCGCGATTCGCCGAAATGACTTTGATTGGGGAGAGCATATTTATAGCGAAAAAATTACCGATGAATATATCGCTCTAGTTCAAGCAACCAAACCATCGGAAACAAACGACTTACTCATTTCAACTTCTAGACCAAATTTTTTCAAAAGTACGAGTCGCATTGCTGAGTTAAAACAAAGTTTAAAAGGCTACACCAAAGTCGAACTCGAACATTTTTATCTATGTTTAGAAGGTTGTTTGGCGGGACTTGGCGCAACGGTCATCTCAATTTATATGATTGAAAAAGAACTTGAGTGGAACTTACTGCAAAAAATTTCACCTGTTGTACAAGATACTTCAGCCTATTTTTTACTTTCTCATAGTGCTTTTGAGGAAGATTCACGCAAAACCATATTTTTAGAATGGCTAAAAGCAGAGATGAATGAAAGTCAGCACACATTACTTTAGGTTGATTCTTTTTAACTTAAATTTTTACTATTAAGTATTTGAAAGTAATAATTAATATTTAAAATAATTAAGGTGCCGTGTGAGCGCCGCATATTGAATTTCTGCTGTCTAAAATTCCCGATGATGAAAAATATTTAACTTCATACTTATTTATTAAACCCTAAACATGAATTTCACTCAGTTTGTAATGAGACTAAATCATTTTTATTCATGTTCTGATTGCGGTATAAATCTATTCATGCTCTGAAGCGCTCCAGTAATTCACTTTGGTAAGACCATAAGGCACAAATCTGACAAGTCTGGAAAGTTTAAAAAGAGCAAAAAGTTTTTATTTAGGTTTTATCTCAGAAATTAGGGTACTGATCACAATGAGTAAAGAATTTACATTTACGATTAAGAGTATTTGTTTCGATGAGAACTATCGTCCAGCAGACAATACACGTATTACAACCAACTTTGCTAACTTGGCAAGAGGGATGAGCCGCGAAGAAAATTTGCGCAATACATTGCAGATGATCGACAATCGTTTCAATGCCTTAGCTCATTGGGACAACCCTAAAGGAGACCGCTATGGCGTTGAACTTGAAATCATTTCAGTTGAAATGAACATTGATGCCGAAAACCGTATTAGCGGGCTTCCTTTAATCGAAATATTGAAAACCAATATTGTTGATAAAAAAACCAATGAACGCATCGAAGGTATTGTAGGCAACAACTTCTCGTCTTATGTACGTGACTATGACTTTAGTGTGCTGTTGTTAGATCACAACAAAAATAAGTCGACTTTTAGCACGCCAGAAAAGTTTGGTGAATTACACGGTAACTTGTTTAAGAGCTTTATTAACTCTGAGACTTATAAAGCCAACTTTAAAAAGGCGCCTGTGATTTGCTTAAGCGTTTCGACGACTAAAGAGTACCACCGTACTGAAAACGAACATCCTGTTTTAGGTGTTGAATACAAGCAAGAAGATTATTCATTAACTGATGAATATTTCCAAAAAATGGGCTTAAAAGTTCGCTACTTCATGCCGCCAAATAGCGTTGCGCCGTTAGCGTTCTATTTTACAGGCGATTTGTTGAGTGATTACACCAACCTTGAGTTGATCAGTACCATTAGTACGATGGAAACATTCCAAAAGATTTACCGTCCTGAAATTTACAACGCAAACTCAGTGGCTGGAAAATCTTATCAACCAAGCTTGAAACACGAAGATTATTCACTTACTCGAATTGTGTATGACCGTGAAGAACGTAGCCGTTTGGCTATTGAGCAGGGGAAGTTTGTTGAAGAGCAATTTATCAAACCATACCAAGCGATTCTTGAGCAGTGGTCTGCTAATTACGCTCCTAATTAATCAACATACGGGTCATTGATCATGAAAAAATTATTACCAACTTCAACTGCTGGCAGCTTACCTAAACCGTCTTGGCTTGCAGAACCTGAAAAGCTTTGGTCACCTTGGAAACTCGAAAACGAAGGCTTAGTTGAAGGTAAAAAAGACGCGTTACGTTTGGCGTTGCATGAACAACAACTTGCAGGCATCGACATTGTGAGCGATGGCGAACAAACCCGCCAACACTTTGTGACGACATTTATTGAACACTTAAATGGCGTAGATTTTGAGAAGCGCGAAACAGTTCGTATTCGTGACCGTTACGATGCAAGCGTACCATCTGTGGTAGGTGCGGTGTCTCGTCAAAAGCCTGTGTTTGTTGAAGATGCGAAGTTTTTACGTCAGCAAACCAATCAGCCAATTAAATGGGCATTACCTGGCCCAATGACTATGATTGATACGCTTTACGATGGTCACTACAAGAGCCGTGAAAAGCTTGCTTGGGAATTTGCCAAAATCTTGAACCAAGAAGCGAAAGAGTTAGAAGCTGCTGGTGTAGATATCATTCAGTTTGACGAACCTGCATTTAACGTATTCTTTGACGAAGTAAATGACTGGGGTATCGCGACTTTAGAGCGTGCAATTGAAGGTCTAAAATGTGAAACTGCGGTGCACATTTGCTATGGTTACGGTATTAAAGCCAATACTGACTGGAAAAAGACACTTGGTTCTGAATGGCGTCAATACGAAGAAGCTTTTCCGAAACTTCAAACGTCTAACATTGATATCATCTCGTTAGAATGTCACAACTCACATGTGCCTATCGATTTACTCGAACTCATTCGCGGTAAAAAAGTGATGGTCGGCGCAATTGATGTTGCATCTAACCAGATTGAAACACCAGAAGAAGTGGCTAACACACTTCGTAAAGCGCTTCAGTTTGTAGACTCTGACAAACTTTACCCGTGCACAAACTGTGGCATGGCACCTCTTTCTCGTGAAGTGGCACGTGGCAAGTTAAATGCTTTAAGTGCAGGTGCAGAAATCGTTCGCCGAGAACTGACTGGTTATGATCTTACTGCTTAATATTTACCAATAAGTGGTATAAAGGGTTACTTTTTTGATGGCAGTTGATAATCAAACAAGTAACCCTCATTTTACTTACTACATGTCGCTCTAATCAGATCGCATGTCGATAGTACCTTCCTGATGGAGTTGGGCGGTATAGCAAACACACAGGACAAGGTACCGTTCAATTTAGGAATAATGTCATGGTTCAAGCAACAGACTTTAGAAATGCAATGTCTTTACTCACAAGTGCAGTTAGTGTTGTGACCACGGCAGGCATGTCTGGCCGTTTTGGATTTACTGCCTCTGCTGTTTGTAGTGTGACCGACACACCTCCGACATTATTGGTGTGTATGAACCAATCTGCGAGTTCACATGCACATTTCCTAGATAACAAAATCTTAACTGTGAACGTTTTAGGCGCACACCACGAACATATTTCAAAGGCATTTTCATCTAAGCTCACACCAGAAGAGCGCTTTAAACATGGCGCATGGATTGAGTTAGAAACGGGTTCACCTGTGTTGGATGATGCTTTGGTGAGTTTCGATTGTGAGATTGAGCAAATTCAACAAGTCGGCACACACACGATTTTTATATGCCCGATCGTAGCGATTAAACAAAGCCAACATGACCAAAGTTTGGTTTATTTTAACCGTGCTTATCACCAAGTGGGACAGACCGAGATTGTCTAAACCCACTTGTTTTGTTGTTTCTGAAATAGCGAAATGAGGACCTAGGAACAATCCTATTTACAAGTTGTTTCACCGAGTTCAGGCTCTCGGATTTCTAGCTTATTGTTATGTTCTACTACACAAATACGTGTATCAAAAGTTTTGTATATATCTAAAGTAATGTCATAAACCACATTCTTTTCAAATTCTTTTAGAGGAATTTTTACACAATCTTTTTCTTCTATAGGCAGAGGGGCATTTAAATATTCTTTCTCATAAGAACTTTTAAATCCGTTTTGGTAGTCCACTTTCCCCATAAAAATCAAAAATTTATTATCAAAAGAATAATTTGTTTTTTTAGGGTTATTGGTAAAGGCACATACATAATCTTGATGTAGCGTAACTTCTAATGGAAGAGGGCCTTGGCTACAGCCATTTAACAAACACCCAGTTGTTAATATTAAAATGGACTTTGAAGATAGTCTTATCATTTATGTTCTCGTAAAGTTCTAAAAAATATTCCAAATCAAAAAGTAAAATTCATGTGGTTTAGCTTACCGTATCTGACTCTTTTTAAAAAATAAATAAATACAATTAAATATAATATCTAAAATAATAATTAAGTTAATCTAATGAAAAACAATAAGAAATTTAATTGCTTGTCATAAAAGCTACATTGACACCTCTAAACTCTCAGATTATGCTTTGCGTGCTGGCCACATTGCCAGCCGGTTTTAGCAGACCGCATAGTAAGAGCATCAGATTATTCCTTCTGAGGAGTAGTCTCATGTGTATCAATCGTCCCTCGCTCGTTGCGGTAGGACGAGTGAGGGACACCTTCGGGTGTGCTGATTTCTTACTATCAGTCTGCTAACCCTTGCTCGTTCTGCCACCATAATTTCTAATGAATGCTTTGGCAGAACTCCCAAAATCAGGAGTTGGCTATGCACATCCATTATTTCTTGGCACTCAATGCCAAAAGCTATAACGACACAGCTTAAAAATTTACAGCAGCTTGAACGCCATAAGGTTTTCAGGCTCTAAGTCATTTTTACTTAAAACTTAGCAAAACAAAACTTGAGATGTGCCAAGCACCGTCTTACGGCTATGCTGTGCCTTTTTTTCTCCCAGAAAGGGCACAGGCTTTTTATCTCATTTAGAAACAACAAGAATTTATAACGGTAAAACTATGCCAACTTTAGAAAGATCTTCCAAAAAATTACAGGTTGTTCAAACTGCCATCCAACTTTTTACCACGCATGGATTTCACAATGCAGGGGTAGACCTGATTATTAAAAAATCCAAAATTCCAAAAGCCACGTTTTATAACTACTTTCACTCGAAAGAACGTCTTGTTGAAATGTGTTTAATCTTTCAAAAAAGCCGACTCAAAGAAGAAGTACTAGCAATTGTCTATTCACACCGCTACCCAACCGCAGCCGATAAACTCAAAGAAATTGTCCGTTTACATGTCGATGTGAATAGCCTTTACCATCTTTTGTTTAAAGCCATTTTTGAATTAAAACTGCTTTATCCTCGGGCTTACCGCATGGCAGTTGAATACCGAAAATGGCTATTGAAAGAAATTTTTGATTTAGTTTTTAGTCTGGAAACTAACAAACTCAAACCTGATGCCAATATGGTTTTAAACTTAATTGATGGCTTGATGCTACAGGTTTTAAGTTCAAATCGTGTGGATGAACGGGATGTGGTGTTGGAGAGGTTTTGGGGGAGGGCTTAGAACCGATCTATATATGACTTCTTTACCTTATTGGTAGAAGTAGGTTGAAAAGCAAATTGAGCTAAACCTAATTCTGTTAGTCTAATTTTCATTGTTTCTTGGGAAACGTTAAAAATTTCAGTCAAAGGTAAAATGATTCTTCTATAATTTTCAAAGTTACATGGTTGTGAGTCAATGTAGAGTGGTGAGAATCCTCTATTTCTGATGCCATAATGTTGTAAATAATAGTTTAAAGTTGCTTTTAACCGATTTTCAGGCAGTAGTAAGCAACCTGCAAAATAATTTGCTTGAAATTCTAGTCGATCAATATTTTGGGTAATTTCTATATCTACAGAGTGAGATTCCATAGCTGGTGAAAAGTTCTCTGAAATTATATATTTGCTATGGTTAAGAAAAATATGTGCTATTTCATGTGCTTTTGCAAAATTAATCTGATGTTGAGAAAAGAAGGTAGTTCCCAAAATAGTAATAGTTTTTAATTTAGTTTCTAGCTTACCAATAATATTGGGGTGTTCGGGAGTATCAATCTCAATAAGTTTATAACCTAGAGTATTTATTATTTCATTTAAATCTATCTCATCGTTTTTATAAAATTTATCAAATAAGTTTTCTGCAAGGATGCTTAACTCTTTTTTAGATTTATAAGGGATAGTTTTAGAGTATGAATTTACACGGTGTTGTGTGAAGAATTCTTTTGGAGATACATCTTTCTGCAAAGAAAGGAAATCATAAATTAAATCTTTTGGAATGCTTGTAAAGCGTAGGGGTGTTTGAATAAAGATATTCGTAGCAGAAATATCTTGGAAATTTTCTGAAGTGAGTGCATTACTTATGATTTCATCATTATTCTTTATTCTATTAATTGTTCTATTAAAGATAACTTCATGATTATCATTAGTGGTGATTTTCCATAGTCCTATATTTCTATTTTTTGCAATTTTTAATGCTCCTTTTTGGAAGCCATTTTTAGTAATGCAGATAGCCTTAGTATTATGCTTTCCGACTTGACTAACTTTGGTTGAAAATTCCTCAATATCATCAACAGGTACTTTTTTACCATAATCTTTACATTCAATAAGAATAACTAGAAATGGATCTTCTTGTTCAAAGAAGGAAACTTCAATAGCTACATCAAAGATAATGTAGCCCTCTCTATCCTTTGAATAGTACTTTTTCTGTTTGTAAATTTTAGCTTGATTAGGGTTAATGCCTAAGTAACCCTTTCTGAGTAGGATCGAGAAATAATCAAAAACAAAATTTTCAAAAGCGTCGCCTTTCTTTTTAGTATTCATGGGCTTTGTTGCACAAAGATTTGAAAGGCAAAGCGCCCCTAATTGAGCCAAATTTAAGGCGTAACTTGGGTAAGTGGTCGACCTAATTCCGTAAA
>NZ_JAKTIG010000010.1:0-5716 GCF_027855145.1 Acinetobacter sp. AOR18_HL | reverse complement strand
TTTCTAGGACGAGTATTCAGTGACATGGCAACTTGATTTAAATAATGCTGATCTGCCTGATTTAAATCAATCCCTTTAGGTAAATATTGCCTAATTAAACCATTCATATTTTCGCATGTGCCTTTTTGCCAAGGTGAATGTGGGTCACAGAAATATACATCTATGCCTAAATCTTCTTCGAGTATTTTATGTTCTGACATCTCGCGTCCACGGTCATAGGTCAACGTTTTACGCAGTTCTGCAGGTAAATATTTCAGAGCTTCAGTTAAAGCCTTGCGCACTGATTCTGCCTTTGCATCAGGTAATGTTGCCAAGATACAGAGCCGTGTATTTCGTTCAATAAGTGTTGCTATCGAACTTTTATTGTCTTTACCTTTAATTAAATCAGCTTCCCAATGACCCGGTATTTTTCTTTCTTGAACTTCGGCTGGGCGCTCATGAATAGTTTTAATATCCTGTAATATAGAATCTTTTTTAGGTTCACCGTTAGCTTTTCGCTTTTTATTTTCATGACGCAGACAGGATAATAAGTCTTTTTTCAACTCACCCTTGGGTAATGCTCGTATCGTTGAATAAATCGTTGTATGGCTTACATTCATTGTTTGATCCAAATCAGGAAATGTCTTTAAACGCTTTGCTATTTGCTGAGGAGACCATAAACAACGGATCGCTTCAACAATAAATTTCCAGAGGATTGAATCGATTTTGAGTTTTCTGTGACCACGTCTACGTCTAGCGAAGGTGTTATCAGAAGCATATCGAGCTTGATAAACGTCATTGATGCTATTTCTTTTAAGCTCACGATAGATCGTACTAGGATGTCTTTTAATGAGTTCAGCAAATTTTCTGGCTGAAAAGCCTTCTTTTCTTGACTCAAGCATTAATGCAGTACGATCTTCAAAGTTAAGATGATGGTATGACAATTTTATATACTCCATAAACCCTTTAAATTAATTAGGTGGTTTATGTCGCACTTCAAGTTTTACTCTGCCCGTATATGTCTAGTATTTATTTTACGGGCGTGACAAATAATGGTTATACAGTTAGATCAAGCTATGGGTTTGATATGGGAAGTTATGATCCAGATTTTGGTGAAAACCCTCCTATGTTAATTTATTCTGTAAATTATCGTCTTAGCGATAATAGTGGGCCTGATCATTCCTACTACAAAAGCCAGAACATGACAAATAATACACAGGAATATCAACGATTAGGAATATATATTAACCAGAATAATGGGCAGGTCGGTTTTATTGTAAATGGTGTTGATCAAGGTTATAAATCTACTTTACCTGCTCCACTTGAAAATATAAGTTTTAATGTAGTAAGTGGTTTATCAATATATTCTAATCAGTTATTTGGGCAAGAGTTGTCTAGTGAACTCATTACTGACCGTAATGCATTACAGTTTAACTATCCTCAGGGCACAACAGACATGTGTGGTAATGCTATTTAAGATATAAAACTATAAGTGGTAAAAAAGGGCTGAATCACAGCCCTTTTTTTCTTTTATTTAGAAATGAATGACAGTACGAATTGATTTACCTTCGTGCATTAAATCAAAAGCGGTATTAATGTCTTGTAGAGGCATTGTATGCGTTACAAAAGGTTCAAGTTGAATCTCACCTTTCATAGCATCTTCGACCATTTTAGGAAGTTGTGTACGACCTTTTACCCCACCAAAAGCAGTACCCAACCACTTACGGCCCGTCACTAACTGGAATGGGCGTGTCGAAATTTCTTGGCCTGCACCAGCTACACCAATAATAACAGATTGCCCCCAGCCACGATGTGCACATTCTAGAGCCGAGCGCATAACATTGACGTTGCCAATACATTCAAATGAATGATCTACACCCCAGCCTGTCATTTCTACAATCACTTGCTGAATTGGTTTATCGTAATCTTTAGGGTTTAAGAAATCTGTAGCACCAAATTGCTTAGCAAGTTCAAATTTATCTGGGTTTGTATCTACGACAATAATGCGCCCTGCTTTAGCTTGACGTGCACCTTGTACAACCGCCAAACCAATACCGCCTAAGCCAAATACAGCAACGGAATCACCTTCTTGTACTTTTGCTGTGTTATGCACGGCGCCAATACCAGTCGTCACGCCACATCCAAGTAAACATACTTGTTCGTGATTCGCTTCAGGATTGATTTTAGCCAAAGAGACTTCTGCAACTACCGTGTATTCACTAAAGGTTGAACAACCCATATAGTGATAAATTGGTTCGCCGTTATATGAAAAACGTGTGGTTCCATCCGGCATTACACCTTTACCTTGAGTAGCACGTACCGCAACACATAAGTTAGTTTTTCCAGATTTACAGAATAAGCATTCTTTACATTCAGCTGTATAAAGTGGAATCACATGGTCACCAGGTTTAACGCTTGTTACGCCCTCACCCACTTCAACCACAACACCTGCGCCTTCATGACCTAAGATGGCAGGAAAAACACCCTCTGGGTCATCGCCAGATAATGTAAAAGCATCGGTATGACATACCCCTGTATGGGTAATTTTTATTAAAACTTCACCCGCTTGAGGTGGTGCAACATCAACTTCAACAATTTCTAAAGGTTTTCCTGGGGCAAAGGCGACAGCTGCACGAGATTTCATCTTTGGGTTTCCTTTAAATCATTCGGTATTTATAGTCGAGCAAAATAGATTATATATTGATAATACAAGAGCTTAATTTTGCTTAAATTAAAATTGGCTTTCATGACAATCCATCACAGCATAGCCAGTCAAATACATCTAAGCAAGCCTACATTTAAAAAAGAAGAAAACCTCTTAGTTGAAGAGGTTTCTTATCAAATCATTAGCTTATAAGCAGCTTGTTTTTACTTAGAGGTAAATATCTGGTGGATATGGTGTGTTATCACTAATTGGTGAGTAAAGTGTATTTTCAACAAAGAAGCCATTTGGGGCTTGAGTGGTATCAATCGTAATTGAATCATACATAACTTGTGGATATGCCCAGATAAATTGCTTCATTAACCCTAAAGAAACATTGTTTTTCATGTCACCAAAAATTCGTTGCCAAATGGGTGTTCGATATGGCTTGTTTTTATCAAAACCATAGATATAAGCAATAGAGGCATCGGGAACAAAACCAGATAAATAAATGACTTTATTGGCAGGATAGCCTAACCCTTGTATAGGTATTTGGGAAACTGCCTGATGTGCCAAGTCTAAGCGAGCTTCTAATAGCCAGTCATAAGCTTCTGTCATCATGTAATCAAAATTAGGATATGAGTAGTGTTGGCTTGGATAGTTAATATACGTGGCTAAAGTCTGAATTGGAGATTGAATGGAAGGAAAGAAAATGAGCGGGCTAACTTTGGCACTGGAATATTTTGCTTTGATCACGGTACGAATATTTTGACAGGTTTGACCTAATTTATTTATGAGCCATGTTTTAAACTCATCATAAGGCGTTCCTGTTTTATTCATTGCCTCATAAATAGTACCCAAATCTGGTGCATATAATCCTGTATCTGCATTAAAAGCCAATTTTGTTGGATAGTCATACACACAAGGTAGATTGGTGTCAGTGTTATACCACCACCAAGGTTCACCAATCTGCATATTTACATCGCATCCACCCACTACCATTGCATCTGCAAACTCAATAAAGACTTTATGTAGATATGCCAAAGCATTCTGATGACTTAAACTAAAAAAATAGCTCGGTGGTTGGTAGCCTGTTTTACCTAAATTACTGTTCCAGTCACGCTGTGCCCAATATTCATTGGCGCCCAAGGAATACATTTCAAAACTGACCCCAAAAATGGGTTGCAAACTGGCGCTATGTAAAGCTTGAGCATATTTCTCATGCCATTTACGAGTGCATGAGTTAACGACCGCCTCGCCTGTCACCAACGTATCTGGTATTTGCCATTTATTAATATCACTTTTCCATGTCATTTCTGGATAATGCGACATCCCACAATAGTGGTTAACAAAACCCTGGTATCCCAAAGCGACCATATTGTTGACTAGGCGCTGAGGATTTAAGTCATAGTGGTCATCATAGCTGGTACAGATGCCATAATTGTGCTGTGGCACAACTACACGGCTCAAATTTAACTTTGCATTTGTTCCAGTTACAACGGAGTTAGTGAGGCGAATGTAGCCATCTTTTGGTTGACTTAAAGGTATAGCGGTTTGACCATTATAGTCACTGGTAAAGCCAGAAAATGAAATTCGCTGAATATTGGTTACCGGAAAGCTATCTGTAGCAGAGAAGCCTGCTTTTACTGTATCCCAATTAATACGAATATGCGCCGTTCGCGAGGAAGGATTATTTGCGTAATTAAATAGGACAATATATGCAATTTTATTTACGCCATTTTCATTATAGTACACCGTTAAAGTGGGCGTTAAACTTGGATTGTTCAGCACTGGCATCGTGGCAGATAGCTCAATATCGAAGTCCCAAACCACCCCTACATAGCTGTATTTGGTTTGATTGATCCTAGACAGTATCGTGGACAACAAATCCCTCTAAATTCTTAAAATATTTCTTCTCAAAGGCTTCAGGGCTTAACCAGCCATTTGCAGAATGTCTTCTGACCCGATTGTAATAAATCTCAATATAGTCAAACAAGACAGCATTCGCTTCTTTTCGAGTGGCAAACACACTGCCATGGACCACATGACCTTTCAATGTATGAAAGAAGCTTTCAGTCACTGCATTATCCCAACAGTTTCCACGTCTAGACATACTCTGAGTACAATCATTTGTCAGTAACAGCGCTCTAAAATCACGACTACAGTACTGTGAACCTTGGTCCGAATGAACCATAACACCAGTTGGATAACCCTGACGAGCCATTGCATAGTTAAACGTATCACACACCAACTGGCGGTCTATTCGATGGCTGGTTTGCCACCCCACGATACGACGACTAAATAGATCCAGCATCACACATAAATACAGCCAACCTTGCTTGGTACGGATATAGGTAATATCCGTTGTCCAAACCTTGTTAGGCTGAATGACTGTAAATTGACGCTCTAACAGATTGGGTGCTGTAGGCAAACGATGGTTTGAATCAGTCGTATGCTTGTATTTACGCGCAATCCTGCTGCGTAAACCCAGATTTTTCAGCATTCTTCCAACAGTGCGTTCACTCATGCTGTAACCTAAATCATGCATGTCATGTACCAATGAAGGTGCACCCAATCGTGCATGATGCTGCCAATATACGGCTTTTAAATCATTATATTTCTCTACCGTATTGGCCTGACGTTTTCGCCAGGCATAATAGCCTGAAGTGCTGACACCTAGGTATTTACAGGCAGAAGATACCGTGACTTCATTCATATCTAGATCTTGAATTACCGTGTACTTTTCTTGGCATGATCTGTTAGAAAGTACACATGCGCTTTTTTTAAGATGTCATTGGCTTCCTTGAGCTGTTTGACTTCTTTCTCTAATTCCAAGATCCGCTGTTGTTCTGGTGAAAGTTGACGTTTGCTTGAACCCACTGGATTGGTTTCACGAATCCATTTGTCTAAAGTTGAATAACCCACACCTAATTTCTGGGCGATTGCAGCTATAGGCTCGTGTGAGTTTGAAAGTGCATAATCAATTGCTTGCTGTTTAAATTCAGCACTAAAACGTTTGGCCATTTCTTGGATCTCCAAAGTTAACGTTACGTTATCTTTAGAGGGAAGTACTGTCCATTATTTTGGCTAGGATCA
>NZ_JAKTIG010000009.1:0-33184 GCF_027855145.1 Acinetobacter sp. AOR18_HL | reverse complement strand
TTTCTAGGACGAGTATTCAGTGACATGGCAACTTGATTTAAATAATGCTGATCTGCCTGATTTAAATCAATCCCTTTAGGTAAATATTGCCTAATTAAACCATTCATATTTTCGCATGTGCCTTTTTGCCAAGGTGAATGTGGGTCACAGAAATATACATCTATGCCTAAATCTTCTTCGAGTATTTTATGTTCTGACATCTCGCGTCCACGGTCATAGGTCAACGTTTTACGCAGTTCTGCAGGTAAATATTTCAGAGCTTCAGTTAAAGCCTTGCGCACTGATTCTGCCTTTGCATCAGGTAATGTTGCCAAGATACAGAGCCGTGTATTTCGTTCAATAAGTGTTGCTATCGAACTTTTATTGTCTTTACCTTTAATTAAATCAGCTTCCCAATGACCCGGTATTTTTCTTTCTTGAACTTCGGCTGGGCGCTCATGAATAGTTTTAATATCCTGTAATATAGAATCTTTTTTAGGTTCACCGTTAGCTTTTCGCTTTTTATTTTCATGACGCAGACAGGATAATAAGTCTTTTTTCAACTCACCCTTGGGTAATGCTCGTATCGTTGAATAAATCGTTGTATGGCTTACATTCATTGTTTGATCCAAATCAGGAAATGTCTTTAAACGCTTTGCTATTTGCTGAGGAGACCATAAACAACGGATCGCTTCAACAATAAATTTCCAGAGGATTGAATCGATTTTGAGTTTTCTGTGACCACGTCTACGTCTAGCGAAGGTGTTATCAGAAGCATATCGAGCTTGATAAACGTCATTGATGCTATTTCTTTTAAGCTCACGATAGATCGTACTAGGATGTCTTTTAATGAGTTCAGCAAATTTTCTGGCTGAAAAGCCTTCTTTTCTTGACTCAAGCATTAATGCAGTACGATCTTCAAAGTTAAGATGATGGTATGACAATTTTATATACTCCATAAACCCTTTAAATTAATTAGGTGGTTTATGTCGCACTTCAAGTTTTACTCTGCCAAGTAATGCCATCATTTCCAGTTTCTTCTTTTCTTTACTATCGATAACATGGTTTTGTTTTTGTTCTTGATAAGGTGAAAGTACACTTGTTCTAAGTGCATCCCATCGAACTTGCTGTAAATAATTATCACCTAACACCTGACGTGCTTGTTGTTGTTCTATCATTGGTTTCTTAGCATCGTCTTGAGCTTTCGCAATAATCACAGGTAAAGCTGCATTTACTGCCCCTGTTTGTGTTGCTAAGGCCCCTTCACTTAGAGGCTGCGCACCCCATACGTTAATTGGTATCAGTATAATACAACCTAAAATACACAGCGCAGGTCCTTGTTTATTGTTCATTGCATTTATCCTAAATTGTTATTGTTCGTTATATCGAACAAAATTAACAATTTTTTAAACATGTCGCAATGTTATAAATAGACTTCCCGACAATTAACATTGATCATTTTAAAACCTGAACTATTACACAAGCATTTAGTGAATATTCAAGTTGTTTTATAGATTTTTATCTCAGACTTGTACGACACTGCTAAATCACTTACTGTAATTTTATAATTTATCTGTAAATCGATTCTATTTATAAATAAACACCATTCGAGGTGAAATAATGCTTCAGCAGTGCTGCCAACTATTAGAAGATCGCCAGCTCAAAATTGCTTTTATTGAAAGTGCGAGTTCGGGTTATTTAACAAGTCAGTTTTCTATTCATAAAAATAGTGGTGCAGATATTTTACTGGGTGGCTTAGTTAGCTACGACCCAAGCATTAAAATTAGTATTTTAAATATCGATCCAAAGTTAATAGAGACTTACACAGCAGAGTCACCTCAAGTCACCGAGGAAATGTGTAGGCTGGGTCAAAGCTTATTTCAACAAGCTGATATTATTGTCAGTTGTACTGGGCTATTAAAATCTGGCGGAAGTGAAACCCCAGAAAAACCTGTGGGCACCTTTTTTATTTGCATTTCTTACCAACAACATATTTATCATTATCGTTATTTTTTATCTGGTCACTCAGAACAAAAGTTAAAGACATTAACTCAGAAAGTTTCAGATGCCATAATTGCTTTACTCACATCAACCATAAAAACTGATTCACCATAAAAAAAGAGAATATGTTTCCATATTCTCTTTTCGGTTTTAGCAGACAAAGCTTAGCTGAGTTTCATTTTATCGAAGACTAAATGCCCATTTTCGCCTTTAACTAGAATAGTATCACCTGCAACAAAATCACCCGACAAGATTTTTTGTGCTAATGTGTTTTCAATCTGTTGTTGAATAGCACGTTTTAATGGACGCGCGCCATAGACAGGATCGAAACCAGCATCAATCAATAAATCAAAAGCGGTATCATCTACAGTTAGACTCATGTCACGATCAACAAGACGCGAACGTAATCGATCCAACTGAATATCGGCAATACCACGAATTTGTGCTTTTTTGAGTGAATGGAAAATCACAAGCTCATCAATCCGGTTAATAAATTCCGGACGGAAATGCTGACTTACCGCATTCATTACAATGGTACGCACTTCATCGTCTGTTGCTCCCTCACCTAGCTCACGTACATCTTGTGAACCTAAGTTCGAAGTCATCACAATTACCGTATTTTTAAAGTCTACTACTCGACCTTGTGAATCGGTTAAGCGGCCATCGTCCAATACCTGGAGCAAGATATTGAATACATCTGGATGTGCTTTTTCAACCTCATCAAACAACACCACACTATATGGCTTACGGCGAACAGCTTCAGTTAAAACACCACCTTCTTCATAACCGACATATCCTGGAGGTGCACCAACCAAACGGCTAACAGAATGTTTCTCCATGAATTCACTCATGTCGATACGAATCATGGCATCATCACTGTCAAACAAGAAGTTAGCTAAAGCTTTAGTCAACTCTGTTTTACCAACACCTGTTGGACCCAAGAACAAGAATGATCCACTTGGACGATTCGGGTCAGACAAACCGGCACGTGAACGGCGTACTGCATTAGACACTGCAACAACTGCTTCATCTTGCCCTACAACACGGTCATGTAAAAACTCTTCCATATTAAGAAGTTTTTCACGCTCGCCTTGCATCATTTTAGCAACCGGGATACCTGTCGCAGCACTAACAACTTCGGCAATTTCATTTTCAGTCACTTTAGTACGAATGAGTTTTGGCTCTTCGTTCTCTTCTGCAACTTCATCTTGCTCCAGTTGTTTTTGTAACTCTGGAATTACACCATACTGTAAACGTGCTGCTTCAGCCAAATCGCCTTCACGCTGAGCTTTCTCAAAAGCAATACGTGCTTTATCAAGTTCCACCTGAGCCTGTTTAGTACCTTCTACCAAAGTTTTTTCAGACTTCCAGATTTCTTCAAGATCGTTGTATTCTTTCTCGACTTCAGCAATCTGTTTTTCAAGATGAGTGACTTCAGCTTTACTGCCGACATCTTCATCTTTTTTCACAGCTTCCAATTGCATTTTCAACTGGATTAAACGACGATCGAGCTTATCGAGTGCTTCAGGTTTAGAGTCAATCTCCATTTTTATACGAGAAGCTGCCTCATCAATCAAATCAATTGCCTTGTCTGGTAATTGACGATCAGTGATGTAACGATGAGACATTTTCGCCGCAGCAATAATCGCAGAGTCTAAAATTTGCACACCATGGTGAGTGGCATATTTTTCTTTGAGTCCACGTAAAATTGCAATCGTATCTTCAACACTTGGCTCATCAACTAGCACTTTTTGGAAACGACGCTCTAAAGCTGCATCTTTTTCAATATATTGACGATATTCATCTAAGGTGGTCGCACCCACACAGCGCAATTCACCACGAGCCAACGCAGGTTTTAACATATTACCTGCATCCATCGCGCCATCACCTTTACCTGCACCTACGAGTGTATGTAACTCATCAATAAACAGGATGATTTCGCCTTCGTGTTTTGCCAAGTCTTTTAAAACAGCTTTTAAACGTTCTTCAAACTCACCACGATATTTAGCACCAGCCAGTAATGAACCTAAGTCGAGGGATAAAACACGTTTATTTTTTAATCCCTCTGGCACTTCACCATTCACAATACGCTGTGCCAAACCTTCAACAATAGCGGTTTTACCTACGCCCGGCTCACCAATAAGAACAGGGTTGTTTTTGGTACGACGCGATAACACCTGAATGGTACGGCGAATTTCATCGTCACGCCCAATGACAGGATCAAGTTTTCCAGATAAAGCACGCTCTGTTAAATCAATCGTATATTTATTAAGTGAGTCACGTTGGTCTTCGTGATTATTACTCATGACTTTGTCATTACCTCGAATATGTTCAATTACTTTGCGTAAGCTGTCGGGAGTTACACCTACCGCACTTAAAATACTTTTAGTTTCGCCGGTCTCTGCCAAACCTAATAAAACCCAGTCAGTTGATAAAAATTCATCACCTGCCTTTTGCGCATATCTGTCTGCCAGATTAAGTGCTTTCACAGCTTCTGGGTTTAAGTTGACATCACCCGTTGGATTGGCAATTGTCGGCGCATCTTTTATAGCTTGCTCAAGCTTTTGTTTAAGTTCAGGTAACCGTGCACCTGCTTGTTGCAACAAACTAATATTTGATGGCTCTTCTAACAAGGTAGACAAAATATGAATACCTGCGATAGCGGTATGGTCTTTACCCATCGCTAAAGATTGAGCATCTGAGAGGGCTTGCTGCAAGCGGTTTGTAAATTTCTCAAAACGCATTCTTGTTATTCCTCACAACAAATTTGTACTTGTCTAATAGATGGGAACACTTCTTCGAATTTCAAATAAATTTTTATATATTTTTCATAATGTTATAAAAATAACAGTGAGTAAAACTCCATTATAATATGGGATTGTTTTGTATATATTTCAAGTACAGTTCAGCTACATTTTATTAAAATGCTTGAATATTTAGATTCATGCTTATTCTTACTACGCTTTTCACAAAGTCTTCATTGAGAATTTAGTAATTAAGCTTTAGTTTATCTTGCTAGTTTCCTACTCGTTTTGAAATGAAAAATGCACTTTAAACATATTATATTAACAACAACTTGTCTTTTTACTTCGGCACTGGCAATCGCTCAGCTCCCCCAAGACTCTAGACGACCTGGTGGAATTGCAGTTGTTCCTCTAACTACTGATATTACTCAGGTCACTTTTCAACAAAAGCCTGTTTTAATTAGCCAAGAAGGTCAGCAACGTTATGCCGTGCTTGGCATTCCATTATCTACTCCAATCGGCAGTATTCAACTCGACACAAATAAAGCCCCGATTCAAATAGAAGTTAAGTCTTATCCTTACGCAGAACAACGGATTAAAGTCACGAACCAAGATTATGTGAACCCTAACCAAAGTCAATTAGACCGCTACGCTCAAGAAGCAAAAGAACAAAATGATGTGTATACCTCATTTACACAGAGCTCATGGCAAACCCTACCTACATTTATACGCCCGACTTCAGGGAAATTTAGCAACTCTTTTGGAAGAAAACGCTTCTTTAACGGCGAGGAACGCGCGCCTCACTCAGGTCTAGATATTCCTGCGCCAGTAGGGCAAAAAGTTGTTGCTCCCGCAGATGGTGTGGTTATCCAAACTGGATCTTATTTTTTTAATGGACAAACCGTGTTGATTGATCATGGCCAAGGCTTAGTCAGCATGTTCTGCCATTTAAGCGCAATTAAAGTAGAGAACGGCCAACATATCCGCCAAGGAGAAACACTAGGTTTAGTAGGCAAAACAGGACGCGTGACAGGCCCTCATCTGCATTGGGGCATGAGCCTTAATAATGCTCGGGTAGATCCTCAGCTTTTTCTAAATACAGCTCGTTAATTTAAAGCTTTACGAAAATACTTTGGCGCTTCGACATAGCCTTCTCTTAGGTAAAATTGATGTGCCAAAGGTCTTTGCATTCCTGAATGCAGTTCCATTCGATCACACCCTCGGCGTCTGGCTTGTTGCTCAGCCTCCTTTACGAGTAAATGCCCTACACCTTTGCTACGCATATTCTCATCAACACACAGATAGCATATTTTGGCAAAGTCACCTTGTAAGGCAATTTGCGGAATAAAGTAGAGAGATAAAAAACCATAAATTTTACCCCTCTCTTCAGCAATCAAAATTTGTGAGTTAGCGTCATTATGGAGTATCTCAAATTTTTCTTGAATAAGAGCAAAAGGCTGTGGGTATCCCATCTGTTTAAGTAGATCACATATAGCTTGAGTATCTTTTGATTTAGCAGAACGAATATTCACTTTCATTCTTCCTTTTATTTTTTAGTTATTTTTGACAATAAAAAAAGCCAACTCTCATGTCAGCTTTTTTTAATTTCTAGTTATCAAAAAAAGGCCTTATTCCGCTTCAATAATTTCGAAGTCATGTGTAATTTCAACACCA
This sequence comes from Acinetobacter sp. AOR18_HL, assembly GCF_027855145.1. Classification (NCBI taxonomy): domain Bacteria; kingdom Pseudomonadati; phylum Pseudomonadota; class Gammaproteobacteria; order Moraxellales; family Moraxellaceae; genus Acinetobacter; species Acinetobacter sp. AOR18_HL. Next base: position 26,786 of record NZ_JAKTIG010000009.1, on the reverse strand, counting down.
CCATCGGAAAGCATTTTACTTGCTGAACAATATTTCTCGGCAGACAATTCAACTGCTTTTGCAACCTGCTTTTCTTTCACAGCTTTACCAGTTACCACAAAATGTAAGTGGATTTTAGTAAACACAGCCGGAATTGCGTCAGCGCGCTCAGCTTTTAAATTACATACAACATTCGTCACATCTTGGCGAGATTTCTTTAAAATAGTCACAATATCAAACGAAGCACACCCACCAAGTCCCATTAATATCAGTTCCATAGGACGTGGACCACGGTTTTCACCACCATACTCAGGTGAGCCGTCCATGATGACACTATGCCCACTATCCGATTTCGCTTCAAAAGCAACATTCTCTAGCCAATGTACACTTGTTTGCATTGCAACTACCCAAAAAAAATTATAAATTTAAGCAGGGTCTGTTGACATTTCATCTATGGATTGCGTTATAGCTAAAAATTAATCCAAATAAGACGCAAAACCCAGACAATGGCAATCCTTTGTCCAGTTTTGTAATAAAGTTTGTGAAATTTCAGCCATAATCTGAGTTGCAATTAAAGCAGCGCAGGCATAGCGCAAGACCAAGTTATTTTGTACGTTCCGTTGTTAAGATCTATTTATTTAGAATGGCTAAATTTCATAGTTCTTATTTGGTACGTCTAAAAGAATTGTCTTATGTTGCAACCATCTGTGAAATGTCAACAGGCCCTTGTTTTGTACACTAACATAAAATGAGTTGATAAGGAATTTCATCTCTTCTGTGTAATAGCTCATCTCGAGCTTGTGTGAATTGTTTACCCTATTCGGAACATATTAAGCATGACTTCAAATTTTTCACAACTCAGCACAGATGCTTTATCTCCGGGGCAACTACCTGAATCCGTTAAAGCATTGTTAAAACGTGCTCACATCAACAGATATCCAAAACGAACCACAATTGTTGATGCCGGAACAGAGTCAAAATCTTTATATTTAATTTTAAAAGGCTCAGTTTCAATTATTTTGCGTGAAGATGATGAACGTGAAATTGTTGTTGCGTATTTAAATCCGGGCGATTTCTTTGGGGAAATGGGGCTTTTCGAACCGAACCCTCAACGTACAGCCGAAGTTCGAACTCGTGATGTCTGTGAAATTGCAGAGATCTCTTATGACAACTTCCACGAACTTAGCAAACAATACCCAGACTTAAGCTATGCTGTTTTTGCACAATTAGTTCGCCGTCTAAAAAATACGACTCGTAAAATGACAGATCTTGCGTTCATTGATGTGTCTGGCCGTATTGCACGTTGTTTAATCGATCTATCTTCTCAACCAGAAGCAATGATTTTGCCAAACGGTCGTCAAATTCGCATTACTCGTCAAGAAATTGGCCGTATTGTTGGATGTTCGCGTGAGATGGTTGGCCGTGTACTCAAAACCTTAGAAGATCAAGGTATGATCCAAACTGATGGTAAAGCCATTCTTATTTTTGATGCATCATTAGAAGAAAACACTGTTTCTGATGATGACTACGACGATGAAGAATAATATTCATTAAATTTTTAATAAAAAGCAAACTTCGGTTTGCTTTTTTTATATGCAACAATGAGTTAATACACAAAACTTACAAACTATTCTAATTTTATGATTTAAGTTGAATACATATTCTCCATTAGGCTAACTCAAAATTTCCAAGGATTCCGCTGTATGCAATTTAACCCACTTAGTCGCACAGGCCTTAAACTTCCAGAAATTTGTTTAGGCACCATGACATTTGGTGAGCAAAACTCCCAACAAGAAGCTTTTGAACAACTCAATTACGCCTTGGCACATGGTTTATATTTTTGGGATACGGCAGAGATGTATTCCGTTCCACCAAAACCTGAAACTTATGGCGCAACTGAAACGATTATTGGCAATTGGTTTGCCCAAAATGGACAACGTGACAAAGTCTTTCTCGCATCTAAAATTGCAGGTCCTGGCTTTGGAGGAACACACATCCGAGAAGGCAATACACGCTTTAACAGTGACCATATTGCCAAAGCTCTAGATGGATCACTTAAACGCCTCCAAACGGACTATATCGACCTTTATCAACTGCATTGGCCTGAACGTCATACTAACTTTTTTGGTACGCTCGCTTATGGTAATCAGCAAGCTGAAAATGATTACGACACAACACCTCTAGAAGAAACATTACTTGCTCTACAAGAAGAGATTAATCGCGGACGCATTCGCTATATTGGTTTATCAAATGAAACCCCGTGGGGCACCATGAAATTTTTACATTTGGCCGAAAAGCTAGGTGTCAGTAAATTTGTAAGTGTTCAAAACCCATATAGCCTGCTTAACCGCACTTATGAAATAGGTATGTCAGAAATTGCTAAATATGAAGATGTCGGCTTGCTCGCCTACTCTCCTCTGGCTTTTGGTTACTTAACGGGTAAGTTTAGAAATGGTGCGCGTCCCGCCAATGCTCGTGTAACACTATTCCCTCGCTTTAGCCGCTACAGCAACCCTCAAAGCGAATGGGCGACTGAACAATACGCACAGCTAGCAGAAAAGCATGGGCTAAGCTTAACTCAAATGGCCTTAGCTTTTATTAAGCAACAATTCTTTGTGACCAGCACAATTATTGGTGCCACTAATTTAGATCAACTCAAAGAAAATATTCAGGCATTTGAGATTGAACTACCAAGTGAAGTTCTAAAAGGTATTGAGGCCATCCATACCCAACAGCCCAACCCTGCTCCTTAAATAAAAAACGGATGCTTAAGCATCCGTTTTCTTTATCTATATAAAATTTATATCTTATTTACGGCTATTATAAACTGCCATTGCCGCAGGTAAGTTTTTACGCATATCACCAATACGTTGTGAGTTAGATGGGTGAGTAGACAAGAATGATGAACCACCGCCACCTTCAAGCTTATTCATTTTTTCCCAAAGTGTAATCGCTGCATTTGGATTATAGCCTGCGCGCGCCATCAACATTAAACCACCTTGGTCAGCACGACTTTCCAAGCTACGAGAATATGGTAAGCCCACACCCACTTGTGTACCTAACTGAGCGGCAGCAGTACCAAGCTGGCCTACGTTATTACCCGCATAGCTTAAACCGATGCCTAGAGCTAAATCAGTTAAAGCTTGTGCACCGATTTTACTTTTTGCATGCTCTTCTAAAGCATGTGTCATTTCATGTCCCATAACAGCTGCAATTTCAGCATCTGTCAGGTTCAATTTATTCACAATACCTGTATAGAACACTACCTTGCCACCAGGTGCAACGTAAGCATTAATCGTATCTGATTTCAACACCGCTAACTGCCAACTAAATGGTTGACCAGTCTGATTCATCTGGTTAGCATATGGTTTTAAACGGTTGAATACAGCATTAATACGGTTATATGTACTAGAGCTTGTATCGAGAGCACCCTTACCACGTGCTTCCTGCACCATCTTATTAAAACCTTGAGCAGATTGAGCATTTAAGGTTGCAGTATCTGCACCAGCCATGTCCGCCACTGTTGCACAGCCAGAAATGGTCATCACACTTGCTGCACACAAGCTTAAAAAGAGTTTTTTATTCATAACACGGATCACCTAAATCGATAAAAAGCTGTTTATTCTTTTGCACTTATTATAAGAAATACCACTCATGCTTTGAATGTCTCATTTCTTCATGATCATAGTATTTATGTAACGATCAAGTAGATAAAGTCATCAAATAAATCCAGAAAATTAAACAAATTACATTTAACCCCAAATAAACATGACTTAAGGTTTTAACTTTCTCTTCAAGATTAGGACTTTCTCGTTTCCAGAGTAAATAACTATTTTGTATGAGTACTACAGGAATTAACACACATGCGAACAAAACCGACAAGCTCATAAAAGCGGTCATAAAGAAATCTTCATGATATTCCTGTCCATAAATAACCAACATCGCCAGCGTGGGTGAACCACCAATAGCAAATAAAAAAGAATAAAAAATTGTTTTTGAAATAGTTGGTTGCAGCTTCATCCTGAGCCCATCCTTCCTTATCTATATATAACGTTTTAATCTGAATCTAATAAAACGAAAACTGCACTTTAGTCGGGTATAAAAAAAGCCCCCTTTCAGGAGGCCTTTTTAATCTTTGCTAATTAAGCAGAGAATGGATGACGTAAAACAATTGTTTCTGCACGATCTGGACCAGTTGAAACGATATCAATCGGACATTCGATTAATTGTTCAATACGCTTAACATAAGCCAAAGCATTTGCTGGTAATTGATCGATACTAGTTAAACCAACAGTCGACTCGCTCCAACCAGGCATAGTTTCATAGATTGGCTTCAAGCATTCAAAAGAAACTGCATCTGAAGAACCTACACAACCTGAATCTGTATTTTCATAACCTACACAGATTTTTACTTCTTCCAAACCATCTAAAACGTCAAGTTTAGTTAAGCAAATACCTGAAAGTGAGTTTACATCTACAGAACGGCGAAGAATTTCAGCATCAAACCAACCACAACGACGTTGACGGCCAGTAGAAGCACCAAATTCATGACCAACTGTACCTAGGTGTTTACCAATCGGATCACCAGAATCAGCAGCTGCATCGTAAACCAATTCAGTTGGGAATGGACCAGCACCTACACGTGTTGTATAAGCTTTAGTAATACCTAATACATAATCAAGATGTAAAGGCCCCATACCTGAACCAGAGCTTACGCCACCAGCAGTTGTATTTGAACTTGTAACATACGGATAAGTACCGTGGTCGATGTCTAGAAGTGAGCCTTGAGCTCCTTCAAACATTACAGCCTTACCTTCTTTGCGATAGTCATGCAATACTTTAGTCACATCAATCACTAATGGAGCAAGCACTTCACGCCATTGGTTGCAAAGAGCCAATACATCTTCAAATTTAACAGCTTCTACACCGTAGAACTGAGTTAACTGGAAGTTATGTAACTCAAGCATTTCTTGGAGTTTTTCTTCAAGCGCTGCACCACCACGAACAAGGTCAGCAACACGCACTGCACGGCGAGCCACTTTATCTTCGTATGCAGGACCAATACCACGACCTGTAGTACCGATTTTAGCATTACCACGTTTTTTCTCACGTGCCTGATCAAGTGCAATGTGGTTAGGCAAAATGAGTGGACAGTTTGGAGAAATACGTAGACGTTCTTTAACAGGAACACCTTCCGCTTCCAAAATTCCCATTTCTTCAATTAACGCGGCTGGTGAAAGTACTACACCATTACCAATTAAGCACAATACGTTTTCACGTAAAATGCCTGATGGAATGAGGTGCAATACAGTCTTTTTACCACCTACGACAAGAGTATGACCTGCGTTATGTCCGCCTTGATAACGTACTACCGCAGCCGCCTGATCTGTGAGCAGGTCGACGATTTTACCTTTACCTTCGTCGCCCCATTGGGTACCAAGTACCACAACATTTTTGCCCATAATAGCCTCATTACATCATGCTGTTAAAATTGGAAACCACCAGTAAAAATTTACCGTTGGCGATTAAATCTTTTTAATATTCCATTGTCCATTTTGCGACACGAGTTGATGGGTCGCATATGGAATAGAACTTAAATCATCATTACCTAACAATTGAACCACACGTAAACCTTGAGCACGTGCATTCGAAATTGCTGAGAGTAAATCCTGTTCTGAGCCTTTTGGAGCAACAACAGTTTCGATTTCCGCGAACTGATTTGCACCTAAGGCATATAAATCACAACTAAAGCCAGTAGCAGGACGTGCGCGGCCAAAGTGCTCACCAATACCATCATAACGGCCACCCTGTGCTAAAGGCGCAGCTCGATTCGGTGCATAGACCGCATACATTAAGCCAGTGTGATAGTGATAACTACGTAGCTCTACAACATCAATACCGATATTGAGATTTGGCCAACGGCCTTTAATTTGCGCAAGTGTCGTTTTAAGTGCATCTAATGCTGACTTAAATTCAGCATCTTGTAAGATGTTTGCACTTAAATTCGCCTGCAATGCTTCTAGATCACTAGAATAGCGGCCAAGTGCATAGAAATCAGAACCCATATTGAGGTTTTGAGTAAATTCAGCTAACTCTGGTAACGCTTTTCTTTGATAAAGATCTGAAAGCTCATGCTCTTCATTTTTTGACAGTCCAGCACATTTTACTAAACTGCGGAACAACCCTACATGACCCAAATCTAAATGCGCGCCTTGTAAAGTATAGATGTTCTCGATCAACCCCAGCATAACATCGACCATTTCGACATCAGCTTCGATACTGTCATGCCCGTATAACTCTGCACCTAATTGTAGAGGTGCACGTGTGGCATTAAAATTTTGTGGTTTAGTATGTAATACAGTCCCTGAATAACAGTAACGTGCAACACCTTCAACTGGTCTTACATGTGCATCGATACGTGCAACTTGTGGCGTCATATCAGCACGAACACCGAGTAAACGGCCTGAGAGCTGATCAATGACCTTAAAAGTTACTAAATCTAAGTCTTGATTTGATTCTGATAATGAAGACAACGATTCGATGTATTCGATAAATGGTGTATATACCAATTGATAACCTCGTACCGCGAGGAAATCTAAAGCTTCACGGCGAAGTTTTTCAATGACTTGCGCCTGTTCCGGCAATACATCTGCTACCCCGTCAGGCAGCAACCATGTCTCTGAAATGGTCATATTTCAAGCCTAAAATCTGATCAACGTGGAACGACCCCACATAAAAAAATCGGGAACACACCCGATTTCTCTTAGTGTAGCATGATACTTTGTGCCATGCACCTGACAATTTGCATAAATCTTTCTTAATAAACTCTAAAGTCAAAAAGAAGATTTCATGAATTAACAATAATATTCAATACCTTATTCTCATTCACTCATATCATAGACAAAAGTTCTTCGACCAAAGAATGGGCCAATATCTGAGCTATCTCCTTGTTGCCAATTAACCAGATTTAATCTTTGAATAGCTTTCTTAAGGTATTTTAAATTTAGAAAGAATCACACAGATCCAATAAACGATTTGCATAGCCCCATTCATTATCGTACCAAGCGAATACTTTAGCTTGATGGCCAACGACCATCGTCTGAGTTAAATCAACGATGAGTGAATAAGGTGAATGATTGAAATCACTCGAAACTAATGGCTCATCTGTTACCGCCATAATTTCTGCATAGTCTGTTTGAGATGCTTTAATTAGTATTTCATTAATGTGATGCACAGTAATTGGAGATTGCGCGATAAAAGTTAAGTCAATTGCCGCCACATTAATAGTTGGTACACGAATTGAATAACCATCAATACGGTCTTCCATTTTAGGCATAACACGCTTTAATGCGCCGAGTGCACTAGATGTGGTCGGGATAATATTTTGCCCTGAAGCTCTAGCACGACGTAAATCACGATGTGCGTGGTCAAGAACAGATTGATCTGCTGTCACTGCATGAATTTCTGTCATAAGCGCAGTTTCAATACCGAAAGCATCATCAATGATTTTGACTAATGGAACTAAAGCTTGTGTAGTACATGAAACGCTTGATATGATCTGATCAGTCACTTTGACTTCATTATGGTTCACACCATAAACAATGGCTGCGTCAACATGATCAAAAGGTGCCGCCCCAATAATGACCCGCTTCGCCCCTGCTTGTAGATGACGTGTCGCATCCGCATGAGAACGGAACAGTCCTGTACACTCAAGTACCACATCGATATCTAAACTAGACCATGGTAAAAGTTCAGGTGGTTTCTGCTTTAAAACCTCAACTTTTAGCGTTCGTTGATTTGACTGAATATTCAAAAAAACTTTTTCATTTTCAATGAATATATCTACATTTCCATTGAAGCGGCCGTGCGTAGAATCATATTTAAATAAATGCACTAATGTCTGGACATCTGCTATATCGTTAATCGCCACGATTTCAAAATGAAATTGTTTTGGGCTTTCGAACCAGGCGCGTAAAACATTACGTCCAATCCGACCAAACCCATTAATGGCGATACGTTGCATGACCTATCCTTATCAACAAAACTACAAACTAAAGAAGGCATATAGTAAAGCACGTCAAGGCCAATTGAATATAGATTTTTAGCCAAATCACAGTTTTGTAAGATATTCCTTTTAAAATCGTTGGTTCGGTGGGGTTTTTCCGCTACAATTTAGCGTTTTTAAAAAATAAGCCCCGTATCACATGCAAGGTTTGGCATAAAACAAACAGGCATTGATACATTTAGCCAAATTCGAAAATATGGAGTGACTTGGTTGTGAGTACTCGTTTAATGACATCTGCTGAAATTCGTGAAGCATTTTTGCGCTACTTTGAAACGCAAGGGCATACACGTGTCGCGTCGAGTTCTCTTGTTCCTGCCAACGACCCAACTTTATTATTTACAAATGCTGGGATGAACCAGTTTAAAGACTGCTTTTTAGGTCTTGAGAAACGTGACTACGTGCGTGCAACTACATCTCAAAAATGTGTACGCGCTGGCGGTAAACACAATGACTTAGACAACGTTGGCTACACTGCACGTCACCATACATTCTTTGAAATGTTAGGTAATTTCTCATTCGGTGATTATTTCAAACGTGATGCGCTTAAATTCGCATGGGAATTTTTAACCAGCGAACAATGGCTTGCTTTACCAAAAGATAAACTTTATGCCACGGTTTACCACACCGATGACGAAGCTTACGACATCTGGAACAAAGAAATCGGTTTAGCGCCAGAACGTATTATCCGTATTGGTGATAATAAAGGCGAAAAATACGCATCTGACAACTTCTGGGCAATGGGTGATACTGGCCCATGTGGTCCATGTTCTGAAATTTTCTTTGACCATGGTGATCACATTTGGGGTGGTTTACCAGGCACACCTGAAGAAGACGGTGACCGTTTCATTGAAATCTGGAACAACGTTTTCATGCAGTTTAACCGTACTGCTGATGGCGTGCTTCACCCTCTCCCTGCTCCATCTGTTGATACAGGTATGGGACTAGAACGTATTTCTGCTGTATTGCAACATGTTAATTCAAACTACGATATTGACCTGTTCCAACACTTATTAAAAGCTGCTGCAAATATTATTGGTATTGAAGACCAAGGTCAGCCTTCTTTACGTGTTGTTGCAGACCATGCACGTTCATGTTGTTTCCTCATTGCTGATGGTGTAAACCCAAGTAATGAAGGTCGCGGTTATGTACTTCGCCGTATTATCCGCCGCGCCGTGCGTCACGGTAATAAACTTGGTGCAACTGGTACGTTCTTCTACAAAATGTTGCAACCTTTAATTGAAGTTATGGGTGATGCATATCCAGAGCTTGCAGCGCGTAAAGATGTGATTGAAGCAACTTTAATTCGTGAAGAAGAACAGTTTGCTAAAACACTTGAGCAAGGCTTAAAACTACTTGAAGGCGAGCTTGCTCAATTAAAAGATAAGACGATTCCTGGTGCCACTGTATTTAAACTTTACGACACTTACGGCTTCCCGACAGACTTAACTGCTGATATTGCACGTGAACGTGACTTTATTATTGATGAAGCTGGTTTTGAAGTAGAAATGGCAGCACAGCGTCAACGTGCTCGTGATGCTGGTAAGTTTGCAGTTGACTACAACAACATTGTAAAAGTTGAAGGCGAAACTCAGTTTGACGGTTACATCAACACCACTGGTCAAGGTCAAATTGTAGCGATCTACAAAGATGGCGTACAAGTTGATGAAGTTTCTGAAGGTGATGAAGCGCTTATCGTTTTAAACCAAACTCCTTTCTATGCTGAAAGTGGTGGTCAGATTGGCGACACTGGTATCTTCAAAAATGAAACTGGTATTTTTGAAGTTCAAGATACTAAAAAGTCAGGTGGTGCCTTTGTTCATCAAGGTATTGTGACCGTTGGTAGTCTTAAAGCCGATCAAAATGTTGAAGCGATTGTTAAAGCAGACATTCGTGAAGCAACTGCACGTAACCACTCTGCAACTCACCTATTACATGCTGCCCTTCGTCAAATCTTAGGTTCACATGTACAACAAAAAGGTTCTTTAGTTGCAAGCGATATCTTACGTTTCGACTTTGCTAATGACCAACCTGTAACTTTTGAACAGTTACAACAAGTTGAGCGCTTAGTGAATGCAGAAATTATTGCAAATAGTGCTGTAACAACCGAACTTCTTGATATCGAGGCTGCAAAAGCTAAAGGTGCCATGATGTTGTTCGGTGAAAAATATGGTGATGAAGTACGTGTACTTTCTATGGGTTCAATTATTGATGAGAAAAACTTCTCAATTGAACTTTGTGGTGGTATCCACGTTAAACGTACAGGTGATATTGGTTTATTCAAAATCACTTCTGAAGGTGGTGTAGCTGCTGGTGTACGTCGTATTGAAGCTGTTACAGGTACTAAAGCGCTAGATGTAGTACAAAAAACTGATGCTGATATCCAGCACATTAATGGCTTATTAAAAGCACAGAAAGACCAAACTGTTGAGCGTGTACAAGCCAATGTTGAATTGGTTTCTGCATTACAAAAGCAGATTGAACAGCTCAATCAGAAATTGGCAAACTTCCAAGCGTCAGAATTGATTGACCAGGTACAAACCATTGCTGGTCGTCAAACGCTTATTACCACTGTTCAAGGTGTAGATGCAAAATCACTTCGCAACTTACATGACAGTGTTAAATCGAAATTAGAGAATGCAATTATTGTGTTAGCTGGTGTAGAGGGTGACAAAGTCAGCCTACTTGCTTCAGTTGCATCACAATACACTGCAACTCTAAAAGCAGGTGACATCATCAAACATCTAGCAACCGAGTTAGGTGGTAAAGGTGGTGGTAAACCTGACTTAGCACAAGGTGGCGCGCCACTTAACGAGAAGTTTGGACAAGTTATCGCAGCATTGCCTGCATGGCTTGAACAAAAATAAGACTTCACTTTTTGTGTAACTGACCCTGAAAAGCCTCTCAGGGTCATGGCTTATATGGAACAACTATGGCATTAATCGTTCAAAAGAATTAATGCCATTTAGCCACTCTAAGACACACCAAGACAAAAACAACAATAAAAGCCTTATTTCTCAATATTTCCATCGTTTTTAATATAGACATACTAAGACATTTTAGGACAGAATAAGTCTCATTAATTATGTACACATTGGTGTACATATTAGTACTTATCTCTTACTTGACCAAAATTATGTACACAGGTGGACTATGGCTTTAACTGAAGTGTGGCTGAAAGCTAATAACGGCAAGGCACGTGATAAAGTTGAAGAAATAGCAGATCGGGACTCAATGAGTGTCAGAGTCTCACCTAAAGGTAAAATTGTTTTTCAGCTTCGGTACCGTTTTGCTGGAAAAGCCGAACGTTTAGACCTTGGTACCTACCCTCATATCTCTCTCAAAGATGCACGTATAAAAGCTAGTGAAATGCGTTCACTATTAGATAAGGGAATGAATCCTAAAGTTGAGGTTCGTGTACAGCAGCAAAAATACATCGATGCAAGCACATTTGAAGATGTCTTTAATGATTGGTATGAAAGTTATTGTCTAAAGAAGAAAACATCTGCCCAGCAAATTAAGAATACTTTTGAGCAGCATGTAATACCTGAAATCGGTGATTTACCAGTTGAGCGCATTACTCTGCAACAATGGTTAGCCTTACTTGAAGAATTAGCAGATGATGTACCTTCGATTGCAGATCGCGTATTAACGAATGCAAAACAGGTTCTAAAATGGGCCAAAAAAAGACAATTACTTGAGGTAAATGTTTTATCTGACATCTATGCCAAGGAAGATCTAGGTATAGAGCGAAACAGAGGAACAAGATTTCTTTCTGATGAAGAAATTAAGATGGTTTTGATGGCTATTGAAGAATCAAATATTTTGCCTAAAAACAAAATTTTCTTAAAACTATGTTTAATGTTTGGTTGTAGAAATGGCGAACTCAGAAAAGCTAAAAAGACTGATTTTGATTTAAATAGAAAAGTCTGGATCGTACCAGTAATCAACAACAAGACTGGTAAGAAAACTGGCCGTGAAATTATTCGCCCTATTTTGCCTGAAATGGAGGCATTAATTGTCGAGGCTTTTGAATACAGCACATGTGAGTACTTCTTAACTAATGACAGTGAAGCAACCCCTATGAGCCATGGTTCTTCAAATTCATTGCCTGGTTATGTAATGGAACGCCTTAGAAGACATCATGATTATCACATGAAACATTGGTCGCTTCATGATCTACGAAGAACTGCTCGTACTAATTTCAGTGCATTTACATCGCGTGATGTTGCACAACTCATGATTGGTCATGTAATGTCTGGTGAACAAGGTACTTATGATTATTATGAATATTTACCTCAGCAAACAGAAGCATATGCAAAGTGGTTGGATAAATTAAAGTCTCTAACCAATAATTAGGGTTTACCCTTTTAGAATTGCAGAATTTCCGACCAAATGCGCCAGATACTGCGTCAATTTTTGACTTCTACTTGTTTATCCACAGCTTTTTAAATTTGAATTTAAGCTCATCTCTAGAATATCATCTTGAATATGTTACAAAATCAAGCTAGGGGAAACATATGAGCGAAATTGCACCATCCATTATCCAGATAAAGCCTTATCTTACTCAAGGTATTGTTTTATCTGAGGCCTTATCAATCAAACAAGTTGTACCATCAACTCATCTACTTATCCCTTACGCATTAGAAAAAATAAATGCAGGCTTCCCAAGCCCAGCACAAGATTATGTAGATAAAGCTCTCGACATGAACGAGCACTTAATAAAAAATGAAACCGCTACGTTTATTGTGAAAGTTGCATCACTATCAATGCTCAATGCGGGTATAGATATTGATGATGAATTGATTGTAGATCGAAGTCTTGATGCCAAACACGGCGATATTGTTATTGCACTAATTGACAATGAATTCACAGTTAAACGTTTAATGATCGATGAAAAAGGTCAATGGCTTAAAGCAGAGAATCCTGAATATAAAAATATCTATCTACAAGAGGGCCAAGAACTAATTATCTGGGGCGTTGTCACTCATATCATCAAAATGACACGGCATTAATTCATGAAATATGAGAATAAAGTATTTTTTCTCATCGATGTAAATAACATGTACGTCTCATGTGAGAGAGTCTTTGACCCATCTTTGAATGATAAGCCTGTTATTGTGCTTAGCAATAACGATGGGTGCGCCGTTGCTCGTAGTAATGAATCAAAAGCTTTAGGCATTAAAATGGGTGTGCCTCTTTTTCAAGTTAAAGACATTGTTCAGCAACATAACGTAATCGTTCTTTCAAGCAACTATGCAATGTATGCAGAAATGTCACGGCGCTTTCACAAGATTCTTGGCTCATACGTTACTGAAGAAGAAGTTGAACCCTATTCTATTGATGAGTGCTTTGTTGATTTCACCGCTTATGAGAAGAACTTTGATTTAGAAAAAGTTGGTCAGCAAATGCGCCAACAAATTTGGAAATGGTTAGGCTTACCTGTCTGTGTCGGAATCGGCAGAAGTAAAACAGAAGCAAAGATCGCAAATCATATTGCAAAGAAAAACGCCGGCTTTAACAGCGTTTGCGATCTCGTTAATATGGATCCTTGCAATAAAGAATATTACTTCTCGCTTATCGACGTTTCTGAAGTTTGGGGCGTCGGCCGTAAGCACTCAAAAAAGTTGCAAAGCATGGGGATCAACACTGTTTTAGATCTCGCATGTGCAGAACCGCGCGAGATGCAAAAGAAATTTTCTATCGTCATGGCCAGAACTATTTACGAACTGCAAGGTATCTCATGCATTGAAATTGAAGACACCCCGCCATCAAAAAAACAAATTATTAAATCATGTTCCTTTGGAACAAAAGTTACCGAACTTATTGACCTACAAGAAGCAATAGCCATGCATGCACAAGAAGCATGTAAACGGTTGCGTGATGAAGAGTCACTATGTGGTTGTCTACTTGTATTTGTCCAATCAAGCCCATTTGACGATAGTGCGCCATTTTATAATAAGTCTATTACTGGCGCATTTTCACAGCCAACAGATAGTGCATTAGATTTCGTAAAAGCCGCAACAAAAATGGTTTCTCATATTTATAAAGAAGGTATTAAGTATAAAAAGTGCGGCGTGATATTAACTGGACTAGAACCGAAGGCTGGTCATACATATGACTTACTCACAGATTTTGAAGCTATAGAAAAGAAAGAACAATTGATGAAAACACTAGATAACGTACATACAAAATTTGGAAAGAAAAAACTCGGTATAAGTACGTGTTATGTGCCAGGTCGCAACTGGTCTATGTCACGGGATAAATTAAGCAGAAATCCTTTTTTGTGGGACGAACTGTTGACTATTAATAACTAGGGTGTGTTGACACTTTTCGCTTAAAAAAATAGCGAAGTAGTAAAATCAAATCACCAAACCCAATTTTACTATTCGCTATGCCTCGTACCATGCTGACAGATCAACACTGGCAAAAGTTGAAAGTTATTCTGCGTAATTTATCCATTCACCACAACTCAAATTTACGCAATTTTATTGAAGCTATTCTCTATAGAATTAGAACAGGCTGTTCGTGGCGAGATATTCCTTCTTGTTTTGGTCATTCAAACTCTATTTTCAAACGTTTTAATCGTTGGTCAAGCAGCGGTAAGTTACTTAGATTATTCAAATTAATAGCCTCATGCCCCGATATGGAGTGGATTTTTATTGATGGCTCTCATGTACGTGCTCATCAACATTCTGCCGGCATAGCGAATCAATCTATTTCTAAAAGTGTAGGAGGAAACTCCTCAAAAATACATTTGATTGTTGATGCACATGGCAATCCTATTGATTTCATGATTACCGATGGAACCACACATGATGTTAAAGTTGCGCCTGATTTAATATCAACATTAGATTTAAAAGAGACAAAAGTGGTATGCGCAGATAAAGGCTATGATTCAGAACCACTGCGTGAACAGATCAGGAAAACAGGGACTAAAGCGAATATACCAAAGAAAACGAATAGCCAATCGAACAATGACCATATGGACTGGTATTTATATAAAATCAGGCATTTAGTTGAAAATATGTTTTGTAGATTAAAGCAATTTAGAGGAATAGCTACTCGATATGAAAAGCTCAAAAGAAATTATCAAAGTTCTGTTGCCTTAGCCTGTATATTTTTATGGCTACCTTTATAGGGTTAATTATGAACAGTAAGTATCAACAGACCCTAGTTTTTGATGAAGAAAATTGAAAAATAAAAACAGGTGATTTGATCTGTCTTGATTAAAGAATAAAAAGCGCCTAGAAGGCACTTTTTATTCTTTAAGTAAATTTACGGCGTTAGAATGACTTTACGACAGTCTTCTTCCTTTTTATCAAAAATACGGTAACCTTCCGCAGCATCTTCCAGTTTCATGCGATGGGTAATAATCACATCCGGAGACAGATCTCCATTTTCGATATGTTCGAGTAACTGCGGCAAGTATTTATGCACATGGGTTTGTCCCATTTTAAAAGTTAAACCTTTGTCAAAGGCATCACCAAACAGGAAGCCATGAATTGGACCTGCATAAACCCCAGGTACACTCACCACACCGCCGCGTCGGACTGCTGCAATACATTGTCTTAGTGCTGAACCACTCGAACCTTCTAATTTCAGGTTGGTCATTACTGTTTCCAGAACACTCCCTTTGGCTTCGAAACCAACGGCATCAATAACTGCATCAACACCACGATAACCTGCTGTATTTTGAATAATAAATTCAGCTGCATCGACTTCATCAAAGTTGACCGGAATGACCCCATAGGTTTGATGAGCAAATCGCAAGCGATAAGGGTGATGGTCGACCATGAAGATCTGTTCGGCACCGAGCATCCGTGCACAAGCTGCAGATAACAGACCGACTGGACCAGCACCATAAATTGCCACTGTAGAACCACGGGTGACTTGAGCATTGGTTACTGCCTGCCAGGCTGTTGGCAGAATATCGGTCAGGAATAATACTTTTTCATCAGGCAAGGAGCCGGGAACCTTAAACGGTCCGACATTGCCTTTGGGAATCCGCACATATTCAGCCTGACCACCCGGAACACCACCATACAGGTGGCTAAAGCCAAACAAGGCCGCTCCTGGTGGAATCTGTTTTTTATTGAGAATTGCACCACGACCCGTATTGGTATTTTCACAGGCAGCCATCAGTTCATGTTCACAGAAAAAACAGTGACCGCATGCAATGACAAAGGGAATGATCACCCGGTCACCTTTTTTGACTTCTGTCACTGCAGGGCCGACTTCTTCTACAACTCCCATAAATTCATGGCCGAAAATATCACCGTCTTCAGTGGCGGGGATTTTACCCCGGTATAGATGTAGGTCTGAGCCACAGATGGCAGTGGCTGTCACCCTTAAAATAACGTCATCTGGTTCCTGAATCACTGGATCTGGAACAGATTCAACTCGTACATCCCGAGCACCATGATAGGTAAGAGCACGCATGCGGATTTCCTCTCTAGTTCAACATAAATAGTCTCAAATAAGGCTGCTGATTATTAAAAAGCCTTTTTATTAGAGCCTTATAACCTGACCTAGAGCTGTAAATTAATGTATGAAATAAGGAAGCCGAGTGTTTAAAAGATAAACTTATATAGTACTTGCGTAATTCACTACAAAATATGTCAAAAATCGAGTAAATGATTAGGGTCTGTTGAGAGGTTCCTTATTTTGTACCTTATATTTACGTAACGGATGAAGATTTAGAATAGTTTTATCTTCCTACCAAAATACCAATCACTGGAATACATTAATAAACTAATTAAAAAGAAGATTTTTTAAATTTAACTTATGATGAACTCGTCGAGATTATTAGTAAGGCTCGGATGACTGGGCCTCAGATGATTCCAATCCTAGGAACTGTTGTTTAAAAGGATTAAAAATTAAATGCAATACGAAAAGGTGCACCAGATAACGAGCTCTGCTCTTAAGTTTTTTGAAGACCATCTAAAATCTCCAATGATATGGCAAGTTTTTCCCAGAAACTTTTGTGAGGAAGCAAGTAGCTTACTATTAATAATTCTTCAACAAGAAGGCATAAATGATTTTAAACTCATGAAAGGGACAAATATTGAAAATGAACATCATTTTTGGTTAGAAAATGATGAGTATGTTATTGATCTTACAGCCCATCAATTGACTTTCATTTTTATCTCCAAAAACAAAGGCGACCGAAGTCGCCATGTTTATTAAGGTGTGCCAGAAATAACTGCAGCAAATGGGACAAGTTTACGGTCGAACACTCGTTTCCAATTTGAGCCGTCCGAATATTGGCCAATTGTTGGTGTTTTATTTGGATCCTTTTCGCCTTCCCAAGAAAAACCAGCAGGTTGTAAAATATAAGTTTTACGTTCAACAATAGTTTCTGAACCACCACCGTTACCACCAAGCTCATCACGTTGCAAGCCAACAGGATTAGCTGGAGTTCCTTCACCATAGCCAAACGCACCGGTACCAAAGAACATCGTTAGATATTGCTTAGAACCATAGGTAAGGCCATCATCCATGAAGATTGGTTTGCCAAGATAGGTTGTTAAAATGATTCGACCTTGTGAATCTTGGATATACTGGATAAGGTCTTTCTTCACCATCTGTTTCATTACAGCTGAATGAACACCAATAGCAGCAAACTGATCTGCTGCATCACCAGCGGTAAATGCAGCATCTTGCATAGCATCAGCGGTCATTGTTGCTCCCGCATCAATAACCATGTCACCAGAATTATTAGCAATGTTAGAGGCAATAATTCCTCGAGCTGCACCTAATAAGTAACGCTGCCATTGACGCTCCCAATACTTTCCATATCGGTTACGAATGTGTTGCATTGGCTCACTATTAGCCAACTCGGTTGTTAAATCTGCTACACCATAAGGTTTGTTGAGATAAAGAGTTCGTGCTTGCATACTACCTTGAGTAGCTTTACCCACTTTACCTTTTTGATCAGGATCATCTGTAGAAGTGTTTGGCTCTTCATTAGCATCAAGATCTTGCCAATATGAAATAGTTGAAGTGCCTTGGCCGTTGTTGGCAATTGCATCTAAGGCTTCATTTTTAGTGACAATACCGGATTGATAAACTGCTGTTTTTTCTGGAGAGTTTACTGGATCTAAAGTCGCGTAATATTCACCAACGAAAATATCTTTTAATTGGGTGGCTGGCATATTTATTTACCTTTTGTTTGCAATAATTGTTGGAAAGCTGTTGGGTTTTCACGAGCTAAAGCCGCTCGCTCAACTTCTGTATAGTCAGACCATTTCTTAATTGAAGTTCCTGAACCAGGCGAACCAGAACCATTTGCTTTAGGCCAGAAGTAAGGTTTGTTCTCGCGTAAGCCTTCTACCCACTCCTTAGGAGTAACAGGGTTAGAACCATCTTTACCAATCACCACTTCACCATTTGCATCGATTGCAACAGCCTTGCCGTTTTCATCTAATGAGAACTGTGATTGAGCTAAAAATGCGATATCTGCTGTTGCTTCACTCAAGGCACCCATTTCAACGGCTGCCTGAACGATCTGACCTTGAATTACGGACTGACGGAATTTATTTGCATAGGTCTCTGCTTTGTCAGCTCGCTCTTTCTCGGCCTTAAGAAGCTTTTCATGCTCTTCACGCATTTTCTCGGTACGTTTCTGAATAACTTCTTCAATTTTGCCTTCAGCAATAAGTTTGGATTCTTCATCCTGATTTGATTTATCAAGCAAGACCTTGATTGCATCCAGATCCAACCCGTCAACCTTTGATTTCAATGAACCTAGTTCATCTTTCAACTCTTTTTTATCTTTGATAAGTTCTGCATTCTTATCTTTAAGACCTTTAACAGCTTCATCAACGGCTGCTTGAATAGCTGCTTTAATTTCAGGATTTTCCAAATCAACTTTGATTTCGTCTGGCATATTAAAATCTCCTAGAGATACCGCTTAGCGGGTTTAATTGTTGAACCTTCTGCTTAGCTTCAGGCAATAAAAAAGCGCCCCTAAGGACGCTCTATTTCAATGAGTTATTTATGCAATGTTGTAGCCTTCTACACCACGTTTTTGTCGATTACGAGTTCGTTGCTCAAGCCACATTTGACCTTGCTCAATATTAGTAATAGCAAGCGAATTTTCACGGCAAGGAAATTTTTCATTCAGAACACGTAAACGATGTAAAACTATCGCAAGTAATGCTTCATTCGTGATGCCATTTACTCCAACTTCCTTAACTGGACCAAGTTGAAATTGAATTGGAGTAAGTGAATCTCCAGTTACGATGTCATAGAAATGACCGGTTTCAAGAGACTGTTCACCATCACGGGTTTTAACAGTTTCGTTATGGGTAACTGTTACTCCATTATCATCTTTATGAATTTCACGGCCCATTACACAATTTTGAAAACCATCTAGTTGATATGAATGCTCAAAAACATCTTTTGGCGACCAAGAAATATAACCTTCATGATCTGGATGATTAGCCTTGCCACCATCTTTGTATTCGATTAAATAACCAGGATCACTTGGGTCTTCATTTTCAGGGATTTGCCACCCTTGGTATTCATTGTATTCACCACGCGTCATGGGCGTTGCTAAAACTGACTTAGTACCAATGTATGCAACCATAGATGCTGTTAATAGTTTCTTGCTCATTTTAATACTCACAAAAAAAGCACCCGAAAGTGCTAAGGTTAAAAATTAAGTTCTAAGTGATGAGTGCGATTGCTTTTAATCTTTCAAAAGTAAAACCATAAATTGCCATGGCTCTTGAAATCTTAATTTGAAGAAAAGGCACCAGAATTAATTTTGTGCTCAGAATATATTGAGCATCTGACATATTGATTTGCTTTTCAGTCATTTGCAGTACCTTTAGCTACGTTTCCTTTGCGCCCCAAACCCTTTGTCTAGGTTCGTCACCAACCAAGCGGATTCCTTGAGGACCACCTACATCAAATGTTGCTGTGATAGTCGCTGGACCCTCAAAAACACCACAATTCATCTTTACAGAGGTTAATCCAGCTAATGGAATACCTGTTTCCTCGTCACAAAGGGCGAGATGAGAAGATCTATCTGAAACTCTTTTAAGAACTAAATGTCTAACTTTTGATTCACTCATAGGCCAAACTCCATAAATGAGAAAAGCGCCGTTTGGGCGCTTATATAGGTGAAAATTGTGTCTTAAGTGAGTTTAGGATTACCTGTCATCGGCAATAATTACTCACATTTAAACCCTGTTCCAACAAGGTCTTTTTTCAAATTTGAAACGAGAGTTTGTTGTTCCTGCTGTTGTCCACTAAGATAATTTTGATCTAGAGCTTCTGCACCATCTAAAGATTTATAGAGCTCTTTAGATTCCTCTAAATTGTCTTTTAAAAAAGTGGTTAGGTTTAGTTTCGCCTGAGTCGCTCTACACAAATTATTTTTAGCTTCTAAATCTTGAGCAGCCTGTTTTACTTGGCCAGTTGTAGGATCAAAAGAATATGCATTTGCCATTGCTGACTCTAAAGCTTCAGACAATCGATCATATTCTTTAAGATATTTTTCACTTGGTTCAGCTAAACATGTGATTGAGATGAGAGTAAGAGATATAAAAGCTATTGTTTTCATATTGTATAAATTCTGATGTTTTAAAAAATATAACATAAGAAAAAATTACAGACCCAACTCTTTAAAAGATTTTTCATCCAACTTTCTTAACTCATCTAAGCTATACAAACGCCCTTCAGGATCGAAGAACTTATCAAAATCAAACCTTCCCTCTTTATAGAGCTTATAACGCTTTGGCCCTAGCCACTCTTTTTGGAAGAAGTCATCTGTCTTTTTGAAGAACTCTTTAAATGTAGTGTTGGCATCTAGCTGCCCTATTAATTGGCTCCGCTCATCTTTTGGAATGTCTTTAACTCGGCGTTCGTCCATTACAAATGGCCGTTCGCCAACAAGCAGACCATCTTTTTCGACTGGTACCAAAATGCTCCGGCAGTTAGGATGTAACGGCGGTACCCGTTTTGCTGGATCGTTAATCTCCCAAACCGCACCATCAAGTGAAGCACACAGTTTAGATGTTCTTCCGTCTAATGTAGCTACCAGTCTTACATATTCAAAACCAATCTGGTTAAAGCTATTTAGATATGCTTGATTGGCCACATGGCTGCGAACTGTTCTCACGGTACGGTCAATATCAGACTTTGAGCCACTTAAAAGCCCATCCTCATAATTAAGCCGTTTGGTACCACGAATACGCTGAACAATTTCCTGATTAGTTTTACCTGAGTTAATGCCTTCCCGAATAGCATATTCAACTTTTTGGCGTGCAGTCTCAGCAATATTGGAAAGAAGATCATCAACTAATGCTCCACCTACTAAGGGTACTTTTTTAGCTGCTGTATATAGCTTTTCACCGTTAGGTTTCTTAATCTTGCCGCCGTATAACTTAGCTGTGTAATTAGCCTCATATACAGCCATTGCAGTTGCTGAAACTGCAAAAGCTTCAGGCAATGAAGAATTTAGACTTGTATGCCAGCCGGATATTAAATCTCGTATCTCCTTGAGGTTGGCCGTTGTGTAAAGACCCGCTGCAAGAGCTGCTTTCTCAGAATCATTTAACTCATCCAACAAATCCCGAAGCTTTGCCAGCATTAAAGCTGACTCATCATTAAAGATTGTTAGTAATTCCTTAACTGATTGAGACGATGCCCGGAACAAATATGCTTGATGTTGAGTTAATACCTCGAGCAGTGATTTATCTTCTGAGGCCATTTATTACTCCTAAAGCGGCATACTATCGCGCTCACTTTCAACACGCTTCAACTCTTCCTGAAAATCATGAGCTGGCAGCTTACCAGTAGCGATATATTCCCAATACGTCTGGAACGAATTCTTTCCAGCTATGGCGCCTTCATATAGTTGCTTAGCAAGATTGATATCGTATTGCTGAACAATAAATTCAGGATCAACCGTAAAAGAGTATTTAGATGGGTCTAGCTTTAACCATTGAGCAGCATATTTGATAGCCTGCTCAATAGCCGCAGCAGCACAAGTGACAATGCTATGTAGGCTTGCTTGTTGGTCATCCTGACGCGCACGTCGTGCTTCACCTGACTCTTGTGAATTGGTATCAATCACCTTTGCTCCAGCTTCAAGAGCTGCGTTTTTTTGTGCATCCATTTCATGCTTTGTGAGTTCAATACCATTACCTGAAATTTCCAAATAACCACATTGCGAATCTTTGGGCAGGCTCCAGACAGCCATTACACCTGTAACGCTAAGATCGGGATCTTCATCATCAATACCGTTAATCCATGGTTGCGGGTGCGCTGTATGGTGAAGTGACTGAAAATAGTCCGCACTAAGCTGGTAATACTTCAAAGCAGCTTTAGCCATTGTCAAAAGCGGGACCGTTCCAACATCTGGCGAATTGTCAGTGGTACCGCAAAAAACGAATGGCGTAAAAGAAAGCAGATTACCGCCTAGATCAGGTGTTTTATCTTCTTCAGTAGAACCATCAAATAATCGAACTGATAAAGCGCCGTCTGTCATAGATAAAACACGATGAACTGTCTTTGTGTTATGGCCAAATTCATCTTCACTATTATCAAATTGCTCCTCAAGCACTAATAGTTTTAGATCTTTGCGGCCACCTATACTGTTTTCTTTCCAGTTAATAATGGATAAAGCATCGTAAAGCGCGAAGTAAGGCACGCCTTTAGCATCGACATCAACCAGCAATCCACAGCGACCATATTCCAATAATTCTAAGCAAATTCGGATAAAGAGCTGTTTAAGACCAAATCCGTCATTGGTTGCATTCGTGATAAGCCCTTGCAGCAAAGTGCTTTCAATCACAATATTTGGATCTAACTTTGAAACCAAACCAATCATCGTGCGGAGAGAATCTTGAACCCATAACGGATACTGAGCACGGCTTAAATAAGCTTTGTAAATCTCTCCAGCTGTATCTCCCTGCTTTTCAGCTTCAATCATGCCAGCCGATTTAGCCAAGTACTTTGTTTGTGCCTGTTTGATCTGCTCTTCACCGGCAACGGCATCACGCATAATCAACCAGCTTTTTTGTGCAGCAATATACTGCGGATGTTTATCAGTAACTGCCATAAAAACACCAATAAAAAAGCACCATTAAAGGTGCGTTGTTTAATGAGAAAAACCAGCGATTTTGCGCTGTTTAAAGACTTTCTGAATAATGATTGGGAACCGCTTAGCTATTGGATAACCGCCAGCATCACCCACATGGTCCAAACCAGCACTTTTATCAGGCATTCCAAAATCATCATAGACTTGCTGTTCTAAAGTAGCCGTAAAGTTAGGGCACTTGTTTGTATTCACTTTTAAATGTCGTTCACCCTCAGCATTTAGGATTTGTGCATTAACAGCAGTAATACGATCTTTAATTCCGGGATTCACACCATTCACTTCAACTTTGAATCCATTTTTCTTTAAGATTGCATGATCTGATTCACTGAAGTTCTTTGAAGATGTTGCCTGACCTGAAGCATCTGGAATCACGGTAATATCGTGATCTGGAAAGCGCTCATTAATCAATTGACACATCGTCGGAGTATCTCTAACGCCAACCAGTTCATCTAAAGCTCTTGGCTTCCCTTCTCGAATGACATAAACCACAGCAGCCATTTTAAGCACGTTAAAATCCATACCAATGAGTAAAGGCTCACCTTTCTTAATTTCTTCATCCGTGTGGTTTAGAACTCGATCAAAGTCGGGGTAAACAGCACCACTGGTTAAATTGACAAACTGCCCTCTTAGATAAGCTGAAATTAACTGCGGCGGATAAGACTCATAAAGTGATGATATATAGTCATCTGGAAGATTAGCCTCATTGTCATAAGTTGAAGCTTGAATCATTCCATACAGCTTACGCTTAGCCTCTGATTTATTTGCCTCTTTAACAAATTGCTCGTATGTAAACTTAAAACCTTCAGGTGTAGTGGCCACATCAATACCGTTGAGCAAACCAGCTTGCTTATAACGCATACGCGCGATGATCTTACGCCAAGCCTGTTGAGCTTTGACCTTGGCCATAACATCAAGTTCATCAATCAAGGCGTGGCCAATTTTAAAACCTACAATTGTTGCTGGTTTCTCCATAGACCGGCAAATGATTGTCGTTCGATATTGCCGACCATAATAGATATCCACCTCTTTATTGGTTTCATAAACCTTAGTTTTAAGCCCCCAATCGAAAGCAACCTCTTCAATAGTTGGAAAGAAAATGTCGCGAATCTGCGGGTAAGTTGGAGCAAAATAACCCAAAGGTACTTTAGGGAATTCCCAAGCTTTGTTGCATAAACTGGAGCATCCAACCCAAGTCTTTCCCGATCCAAAGCCAGCGACAAATGCGCGGAACTTCTTTTCCATCTGCAAAAAATTAGCCTGAGGTACATTCAGTGTCGGATTGATGTTCGGCATCTTTTTTACTCGCATCCACAACTTGAATAGTTACCTTGACTGGTGTTGGATCTTCATCACCTTCACCCTCTCTTAACTTTTCAATCTCAAGTTGCTTTAACTCAAGATTTAATAACATCAGGTCATAACCCTGCATTTCTTCCCGAACCTGTTTAATAACCCCTTGCTTCATAAGCCTGTTGTTCTTCCAGTCTTCATAA
Source organism: Acinetobacter sp. AOR18_HL (assembly GCF_027855145.1). Classification (NCBI taxonomy): domain Bacteria; kingdom Pseudomonadati; phylum Pseudomonadota; class Gammaproteobacteria; order Moraxellales; family Moraxellaceae; genus Acinetobacter; species Acinetobacter sp. AOR18_HL. The sequence continues at coordinate 2,137 of NZ_JAKTIG010000009.1, read as the reverse complement.
ATCTTCTGAAGTTCTTTAAGCCGATAGGCTTTATTAGCTAAAGGGATGTCATAAACATTCTTTTTAAAGTCCTCTCGGGTTTTATGAAAAAGGTCTTTATATTTCTTACTTAAATTCTTTCCTGCCGCTTTTGTCGGGTCATAAAGTTGTACCTGTTTTCGATCAATCTCAATGTTAAATTCTTGCTTGACAGCATTAGCTACCTGTTGAGGGGTATCCATGCAGGCAAGCGCTTGAACAATAAATATTTTTACCTGTTCTTTAAGTGCAGCCATACCCCCACCTTTGTCTAGCTACGTCTAGCAAAGAAGGCAAAAAAAAGAGCCATTCGGCTCAGTTGATTACGCAGTTTCCGCAGCATTTTGAAATATCAAGATTCGAAACAAACGGAGGATTTTTTGCGACTTCAATAAGTCGCTTAACATTCTTACTTGGCCCCCACCGTTTAACCACGCCAACAAATTCTTCTACATCATGACCAGCTAAGTAATGCTTAGGCAGCCCTGTACTATCGCTATAAATGATTTCGCCGTCCTCGTCTCTCATCACTCCAATGTGGTAAAGCTCATGTTCAAGCAAGTAACAGAACTCTGTATCGTTTGCACGCTCACAGAAAGATGCATCGACCGTTATTAAATATGTTGGTACAAAACCAAACCAGTCGCGCATCTGTTGCTCTTGTCTTGCTTTACGCCAACCACCGACGTTAAACATTACTTTCTCGCACTGGCCTAATACCATAGCTTGCTTGCTTTTATATGCAGAAGAAGCCCATGCAAATGCTAAAAATTCTTCATTGTCGTGAAGTAGCTCTGCAATATGGTCATGATCCGGGTTGTGAAGAGGTCCGCCAATCGTTAAGTAATTTGCAATAACCCATTTTTTTAAATCTGATGCAGGTGATCCTAGACAGTATCGTGGACAACAAATCCCTCTAAATTCTTAAAATATTTCTTCTCAAAGGCTTCAGGGCTTAACCAGCCATTTGCAGAATGTCTTCTGACCCGATTGTAATAAATCTCAATATAGTCAAACAAGACAGCATTCGCTTCTTTTCGAGTGGCAAACACACTGCCATGGACCACATGACCTTTCAATGTATGAAAGAAGCTTTCAGTCACTGCATTATCCCAACAGTTTCCACGTCTAGACATACTCTGAGTACAATCATTTGTCAGTAACAGCGCTCTAAAATCACGACTACAGTACTGTGAACCTTGGTCCGAATGAACCATAACACCAGTTGGATAACCCTGACGAGCCATTGCATAGTTAAACGTATCACACACCAACTGGCGGTCTATTCGATGGCTGGTTTGCCACCCCACGATACGACGACTAAATAGATCCAGCATCACACATAAATACAGCCAACCTTGCTTGGTACGGATATAGGTAATATCCGTTGTCCAAACCTTGTTAGGCTGAATGACTGTAAATTGACGCTCTAACAGATTGGGTGCTGTAGGCAAACGATGGTTTGAATCAGTCGTATGCTTGTATTTACGCGCAATCCTGCTGCGTAAACCCAGATTTTTCAGCATTCTTCCAACAGTGCGTTCACTCATGCTGTAACCTAAATCATGCATGTCATGTACCAATGAAGGTGCACCCAATCGTGCATGATGCTGCCAATATACGGCTTTTAAATCATTATATTTCTCTACCGTATTGGCCTGACGTTTTCGCCAGGCATAATAGCCTGAAGTGCTGACACCTAGGTATTTACAGGCAGAAGATACCGTGACTTCATTCATATCTAGATCTTGAATTACCGTGTACTTTTCTTGGCATGATCTGTTAGAAAGTACACATGCGCTTTTTTTAAGATGTCATTGGCTTCCTTGAGCTGTTTGACTTCTTTCTCTAATTCCAAGATCCGCTGTTGTTCTGGTGAAAGTTGACGTTTGCTTGAACCCACTGGATTGGTTTCACGAATCCATTTGTCTAAAGTTGAATAACCCACACCTAATTTCTGGGCGATTGCAGCTATAGGCTCGTGTGAGTTTGAAAGTGCATAATCAATTGCTTGCTGTTTAAATTCAGCACTAAAACGTTTGGCCATTTCTTGGATCTCCAAAGTTAACGTTACGTTATCTTTAGAGGGAAGTACTGTCCATTATTTTGGCTAGGATCA
>NZ_JAKTIG010000008.1:0-19371 GCF_027855145.1 Acinetobacter sp. AOR18_HL | reverse complement strand
TTTCTAGGACGAGTATTCAGTGACATGGCAACTTGATTTAAATAATGCTGATCTGCCTGATTTAAATCAATCCCTTTAGGTAAATATTGCCTAATTAAACCATTCATATTTTCGCATGTGCCTTTTTGCCAAGGTGAATGTGGGTCACAGAAATATACATCTATGCCTAAATCTTCTTCGAGTATTTTATGTTCTGACATCTCGCGTCCACGGTCATAGGTCAACGTTTTACGCAGTTCTGCAGGTAAATATTTCAGAGCTTCAGTTAAAGCCTTGCGCACTGATTCTGCCTTTGCATCAGGTAATGTTGCCAAGATACAGAGCCGTGTATTTCGTTCAATAAGTGTTGCTATCGAACTTTTATTGTCTTTACCTTTAATTAAATCAGCTTCCCAATGACCCGGTATTTTTCTTTCTTGAACTTCGGCTGGGCGCTCATGAATAGTTTTAATATCCTGTAATATAGAATCTTTTTTAGGTTCACCGTTAGCTTTTCGCTTTTTATTTTCATGACGCAGACAGGATAATAAGTCTTTTTTCAACTCACCCTTGGGTAATGCTCGTATCGTTGAATAAATCGTTGTATGGCTTACATTCATTGTTTGATCCAAATCAGGAAATGTCTTTAAACGCTTTGCTATTTGCTGAGGAGACCATAAACAACGGATCGCTTCAACAATAAATTTCCAGAGGATTGAATCGATTTTGAGTTTTCTGTGACCACGTCTACGTCTAGCGAAGGTGTTATCAGAAGCATATCGAGCTTGATAAACGTCATTGATGCTATTTCTTTTAAGCTCACGATAGATCGTACTAGGATGTCTTTTAATGAGTTCAGCAAATTTTCTGGCTGAAAAGCCTTCTTTTCTTGACTCAAGCATTAATGCAGTACGATCTTCAAAGTTAAGATGATGGTATGACAATTTTATATACTCCATAAACCCTTTAAATTAATTAGGTGGTTTATGTCGCACTTCAAGTTTTACTCTGCCCTCTCTTAAGAAAGGAAAACATTTTAAATGTTAAGTGCAGTACAACCTAATATTTGTTTTATTGGCAGTAGTAATCTAGCTTTAGCGTTAATAGGAGGGTTGGTTTTAAAAGGATTTAAAAAAGAAAAAATACACCTCATTGAAGAGAAAAAGATTAATGATACAAATGCTTTAAAGCAAAAAGAAAATGGACTAAAAAAAGCTGAAATTGTTGTTTTGCTACTAGAGCCTAAACAGTTAAAAGAGACACTTATACCGCTAAAAAAATGGTTAGCTAGTAAAATTATAGTTTCTATGATGGCGGGAGTAGATATTGCAAACTTGACTCGTTTTACGGGTTCGAAAAAAATTGTTCGTGTAATTTCAAATCCGCCTGTGCTGACGCATACGGGGACACATGTGCTTATTGCTTCAGAGCAAATGGACCAGCTTGATAAAGACCTAATCGAAATGCTGTACTCTGCAACGGGTCAGACTTTTTGGGCGCCGTCTGAAACGCAGTCAGACGCAATTATTGCTTTGTCTGGTTCTGGGCCGGCTTACTTTTTCTATATTTTAGACAGCATGATAAAGACAGGGGTTTCTTTAGGACTTGATAAACAATTTGCTCTAGATTTAGCACTCCAAGCGGCTAGTGGCGCAGTTGAAATGGTCCGTAAAAGTAATGTCCCGCCAGCGGATCTGTGTGGCAAGGTGACGTTGGCTAACGGGATTACCGAATCAGCACTCAGAATGTTTGAGCTAGGAAATGTATCTGATGATATACGTTTAGCTATGAAGGCCGCATATCATCGTAGTAAAGAAATCACTTCAGAAATTATTACTGAGGTGAGTTAAGTATTCTTTAGCAAACTAGGCCTTTAAAAAGTATTCCCAAATAACGAAGCCTAAGCCAAACCCAATAAACGAGTAGAGAGTAATAATAAAGAATACAAAACTGGCCTTATTTTTTTTCTTCAAAATGTTCATGGCGATGCCTCCAATTCAGATTAATTACATTTTGAAGAAGTGAAGGCTGTAATCATAGATACAGAATTTTTTAAAAAAAATATAACAGAGCTATCATCTGTTATATTTTCTAGGCTTTTCCTTAATAAAGATTTTAAAATCAATAAATTAAAGATTTAACTGTCAGCGTTTAACCTTTTTATTCAATTAGCATTAAATCGGCTGTATTAGCAGATTTGAGAGGGCGTAGGGCAAAGGTCGAACGGGTGTGGCGTATTCCTTTAATTGAATAAAGTTTTTTTCTTAAAAATCGTTCGTAATGGTCAGCATCTTTGACTGCTACTTTAACCAGATAATCATAGTCACCTGTGACGAGATGAGCTTCCACTACTTCAGGTATATCTGCTAATGCTTCACTGAAATTTTCTAGCATTTCGTCATCGTGGCGCTCTAAAGTAATTTCAATAAAAAAGACTTCATGAATGCCAATCGCTTTTTGGTTTACGTTTACCGTATATCCTTCAATAATTTTTAAAGTTTCCAGACGTTTCAGTCGAGTCCAGCATGGAGAAGATGAAAGCCCTACTTCTTCGGCCAGTTGAGCTACAGTTAAACGGCCATTTCCACGTAATGCAGATAAAATTTTCCGATCTATACGATCTAGTGTGTATTCTGTTCTGTTCAAAATATAAACCAAAGAAGAATCTTCTGATAAAAATTAATATACTTCATTTTTATGCTGTGAATGTTTAAAAATTTTAAAAAATACAGGAAACATTTTGAGTCAAAGGTACATACACTATTTCTATGCATCGAACCTTTCTGGATAGAGGTTGGGATGGAGCAAAGAGCACTGTTTCAGTAAGGGTGACTAAACAGTGCTCTTTGCGGATTTAATAAAAGAACAAATATCCTTTTCTAAAGAATGAAATTTTCTAATGTATTAATTGCTGTTTCTAGTTGGTCGTAATGGTGAATTCTTTTATCCGCTACAGTCGAGCAGATAGAAGGATCTGGGTGAAAAAAGATAGTTTTCATTCCTGCGTTATTAGCACCCTCAATATCGGCTTTATGATTATCTCCTACAAAAATACATTCATTAGGAGTACAGCCAAGTTCTTTACATGCATACTCAAATATCTGTCTATCTGGTTTTCGCATACCTACGGCTTCTGAAACGATAATTGTAGAAAAAAACTCTTTGAGACCGAGTGCATAAAAATTATTTTCTTGGAAAGGGGATTTACCATTAGAAACTAAGCCTAATTTATATCCTTTGTTATAAAGAGTTTGAATTGTTTCTGGAACTTTCTCAAAAGGGCGGCAAAACTTATTAAAGTCGTTAATGTACGATTCAAGTAGGCTCTCAACACTAAAGTTTTTTATATTAAAATCTTCTAATAATTGAGAATAAACTAAATCTTTCCACACACTTCCATTGTTATCTAATTCGATAAATCTAGTTATAAAAGCTTGTTTATTTTCTTGTGATACCAATTGAAAAAAGTTTACTTGCCACTCAACAAATTTTATAAGTGATGTATTTCGGTCAAGTAGAGTTTGATCTAAATCAAATAAAATAATATTTGGCATTTTGGAGTGTTATAAAATTTTTAGATAAACACAGTATAGCTGTCTATTGGATTTAAGAATTTTCAATTTTTGTGCTTACTCTGTATTCAATTAAATAATAACTTTTATTTATGAATTGAAGAAAAACTAATCATTATTTTTTATCTAACTTTTCCTTTAATGTAATTCCATTACAAAGGAGGAGCAAGGTTATGATCACCCAGCATGATATAAATCAAAAACAATATCAAAATAAATCTCTCGACTATTTAAATAGCCAAGCTCATTCTGAAGGTATTGAATTTAATAAATTTATTAATGAGATTCAGAAAATTGAAAAAGCTGTAGTCCTTGATTTAGGCTGTGGTGGTGGGCATGTTTCCTACAATGTTGCTCCGCATGCCGACCTTGTTTTTGCTTACGATTTATCTCATGAAATGTTAGACACCGTGTCTAAGACGGCTAGCCAACGCAAATTAAAAAACATTTTTGTGCAGCAAGGCATTGCTGAGGACATGCCTTTTAGTGATCAGCAATTTGATGTGGTCATTAGCCGATATTCTGCGCATCACTGGCAACATGTTCCGACTGCCATGAAAGAAGTAAACCGTGTGCTTAAGCCAGATGGTATTGTTATTTTTGTAGACATTATTAGTTCTAGCTCGCCCATATTAGATACTTTTTTACAGACCATCGAAACTATTCGAGACCCAAGCCATGTACGAAACTATAGTGTGAAAGAGTGGGTCTATTTTATTGAAGATGCAGGCTTTGATTTGGTGGGTTTAGATAAACAAACGCTTGCGTTAGACTTTGATAGTTGGGTAAAGCGAATGAAAACGCCTGAAGATCAAATCAAAACTTTACGTTATTTGCAGGAAGTTTCATCTGACCTTGTGAAGAAATATTTCAAAATTCAAAATGACGGTAGCTTTGAAAGCCATGTGGGTTATTTTGTCTTTAAGAAATTAGGGTTTTAACGTAGTGTTATGAATAAGGGTTTTAGTAGATTAGAAATGGATTAAATATCACTAAAACTCTTTTTTCGAATAACTCGAATAATATTAAAGATGGTTATAAAACAAATTTAATATTATTCACTTGATAAAAATTAATCACCCAATTTTATTAAGGTGATTAAGTATTCAAAAGAGAAGGGGTTTTATCCCATTTTCTTTATTATTAATAGACACTTATAAATAATTATTATTTAATACGCCCGCAATATTATCACTAATACTTTTAATAACTTTGTCGGGGAAATAATGCGTAATATTTTAGTAACGATTTTCACTTTATTCTTAGCAACATCAATTTATGCTGCTCAAGAGTCTAGAAATCTTCTAGAGCAAACTCAGTGTGAGAAAGCAGTGGAACTGCATGGTTTTTTAAGCCGTGCTCAGCTTGATTGTAATTATCACTATTATTCAGAAGAGTTAAAGGATGCTGCCGCAAAATGTACTAAACATGACCTTGGTGAAAAATACGGTAGAGAGGTTATGAAATTTGGTATGAAGGAATTTGAAGAACGTAAGAAAGAGGATACACAGGGTCACTTTTGCCATAAGGTTTTAAAAGAGTTCCCAAAATATATTAAACAATAAAAAATAAGGTTTTAAAAACCGATTCTAGCAAGCCGATAAGATGGATTTAATTATCCATTTTATCGGTGTATCAACAAATATAATCTGCCAATTAAAATAGAAAATAAGTTTCAAAAAATCCACCCAATATCCGATTGACACTTGAAATCTCTCTTATTATTCTCTGCGGCGGAACGGAGGCGGGACATCTTCGGATGTGCTGATTTTTGGGTAAATCAGTCTGCTAACCCTCTTTTGTTCTATTATTATTTTTACTAAATAATGAGTTTTAATAAATTAGTTAAATATTTTAATCCAATAAAAAACAATATTTATTTAATTATTTTCTAGCCAATATCACATTGACACCTAAAACCCCTCCGATTATCCTTTGCCTGCTGGCCTACATTGCCAGCCGGCTTTGACAGGCTGTTTTTCATCTAGGGCACCAAGAAAGTAATTTTTTGGTGGCGAACTCGTTCGTCCCCCCTTCGTAGCGGTAGGACGGAGGTGGGACGCCTTGTGCGTGCCGGTTCCTAGATGACTGGTCTGTCAACCCATCTTCGTTCTGCCACCATAATTATTTGACAGTAATTCGGTAGAACTTCTATTTTATCTAGGAGTCCGCTATGCGTACTATTTCTTCTTTATTGGCTTTTGCCAAAGTCTCTCTATTCATACCACTCGAGCAATCTATAAAACGGTTCAATCGACTCTAGGTTTCTACGCCTTAAGAATCTAAAACACAGTAACTATAAAACTTGAGATAGGTCAGCACGCCATTTTGTGCGGCTTTTGCATGCTTGTTTTTAACACTCATTTTAAGAGTGACGGCATTTCTATCTCATTTACATACAACAAAAAATTATTTTAAGCGGTATATTTATGCCAAATTTACAATCTTCCTTTAAAGCATTAAAAGTGCTTCATGTAGCAAAAGACTTATTTAATCAATATGGGTTTCATAAAGTTGGTATCGACCGAATTATTAGTGAAGCCAAGGTTTCCAAAGCCACTTTTTATAATGCCTTTCACTCAAAAGAACGGCTAATCGAGAGGTGTATAACTTTCCAAAAAGACACGCTAAAAGACAAAGTGTTTTCCATTCTCTATTCTTACAATGAACTCATGGTGCTGGATAAACTTAAGCAAATTTACTTTTTACATGCGAGTTTAGAAGGGCCATATCATTTACCCTTTAAGGCATTGTTTGAAATTAAAAGAGTCTATCCCAAGGCCTATGGCGTTACGATTGAGTACCGAACTTGGCTCATCAATGAAATTTATAAACTGCTTTTAACTGTCAAAACTACGGCTTCGATTGAAGATGCTTACATGTTTTTATGTATGATTGACGGGGCGATGTTCCGACTTTTTGAAAAAAACAGCATTGATGAAAGCGTGCTAGTTCGATTGTTTCTTTTTAATCTGTGTCGTTCTAGATAACTCTTAAACGAAAGAAAGCCTCCCAGAAAAGAGGCTTTTCTTAGCATTTAATTAAGTGCTTAGCTCAATTACACAGGTTTTGCGGCCTGCGCCATTCCTTCAAAATATTGAACCGCAGGCGAACGAGCCATATAAGCTAAAGCTTGCTCGGTGTCTCCCTCGTGAATTGGGTTAAATTTTGGTGAAACCCATCTTAACGTCGCTTTCCACAAATATTTAATGGTCGGTAAGTTGTCTGAGCGAGTTGCGGTTTTTTCAAATTCACGAATAATTTTGAAGTAGCCACGGCGCATCAATTTTTGAATATCTTCATGCTCTAAATCTTGCTTACCTAGACTACGGGCAAAGTCAGCAAGGAAGTAAATAAACAGTGGGAAAACCGCCGCCATAATCACTTGGCGCGACACATAAAAACCAAATTTGTTTGTTAAGAGATGCTCAAATAAATCGTAAGCAACACATCGATGTTCCACTTCTTCAGCCAAATGCCAACGGAACAAATCTGCCATAGCAGGGTCAGCTTGGTCCCAAGTCTTACTGTCCAGCGTCCATTGACCAATGGTTCCCGTAAAGTGCTCGATTGCAGCAATCACGCCTACTCGGAAAAGTAACCAATATTCATCAAGCTTTTCGCCTTTTAAAAAAGGTATGCCTAGAGGTTTGTCACCCAACAAAATATTAAAAACAAAATGGGCACGGTTGAGTGTTTCTTGAATGTCGTAACCATTTTCACGTAAGAAGTCCTGTGCTTTTTCATGGGCACGTGCATGAGCAGCTTCTTGACGGACAAATCCAATCACTTCTTGTTTTAATGTTTCATCGGTAATCAAGGGAAGGGTTTTATTAAACACACGGCAAAACCAAAATTCACCAGCGGGCAAGAGCATGTTGATGCCATTGGCGACATGCGAGCATAGAGGATCATTCGGCATCCAACAGACCGATGATTCGGTAAAATCGAAATGGACCTTTCTTGCTTTAAGCTGATGATTCCCTGTGATCATATACGTCACCCTATTCATAATTGTTCATTTAATGCGAATGGACAATTTTTAGCATTAAGTAAAATTGATCACCATGTGCTTAAGGGACAAAATGAGCCTCAAAAAGGTTTATAGAGATAAAAGCAGCTCTGTTAAAGATTGGGTATATTTAACACAACACGAGGGTAAGCTTTTTTATTTTAAATATGAGAAGAATAAAAAAAGCTCCTTAATAAAAAGGAGCTTTGGTTTTAATAATTTAAATTTTTAATTATAAATTTATTTTATTTTAATCTAGCTAAAACTAGCTAGCTTAGAAGTTTAGATCGCTTGCCACTGATCTTTAACTTCCTCTGAATTTTTATTCAAAATAACTTGGTCTTCTTTTACCTCCCCAATCCATCCAGTAGGAATGAGGTGATGTTGACCACTTTCGTCTCGGGTGAGTTTTAACTGGTTTTCACCATCGAGATGATCGACAGTACCTACTTTAGTACCACAAGAAGCAATAACATCTGCATGTTTTTTAATATCATTAATATTTAAAGTGTTCATTTTAGACCTCTTCTTTGGAAATAGAAAAACGGTAAGAACTAAACTACTTTAAATAATCGATTAAATGTTGAGTTTTTAATAAACCTTACATGATCGGATTATAAGTTCACTTAATCGTGATATTTGAGTAACAATGAAATAATTAGATATAAAACTAATAATATTTTTCTTTTTATTACAATTTATATGTTTATCTAAACAGAAATCTTTAGTTATGGTTGGGTTAAGTCTTATAAATAATTATTTGCAATGAATATTAAAATACCTATAAACATGACGATACTGAGCAGTTTGAGTGAATTTGAAGCTGCCCTAGCTGAAGATAAAAGTAAGCTTCGTATAAATTTACTTTTTCAGCTTGTAAATTTAACTCAAAATTTGCCTCATCCAGCTTCGGGTCAAACCTATCAACGTTGGCAACTTTTTGCGCAGATTGCTGGAGTCGACTTAAGTCTAGCTAAGCTATTTGAATCTCATTGTGATGCTTTAAGCATTTTAAATGAATTGGGTTATCAGCAAGAAATAGATGACCAGACTTGGGCCGTTTGGGCAGCAGACGGTGGACCAGCACCATTGCAAATAAAAGACAATCTTTGTAATGGCATAAAACCTTGGTGCTCTGGCGCGGAATTTATTCAAAAAGCTTTAATAAGTTATAAAGACCAACAAGGGCAGGCGCAGCTTTGTATTGTCGACTTAAGTCATTCATCCATTACAACCGATCTAAGCCACTGGCACGCTGTAGGCATGCATGCGACACAGACTGCGCAAGTAACTTTTAAAAATACACCTGTTAAATTGATTGGTCAGCCAAATAGTTATTTAAAACGCCCAGGTTTTTGGCATGGCGCAGCAGGTGTTGCGGCCTGTTGGTATGGTGCCGCCGTGCGTCTAGCTAACTTTTTGCAAGAAAGCTGTCAGGCAAATCCGAATCCTTATAAAAAATTGTATTTAGGCGAGGTCGCTCAGCAGCTAGAAATCACTAAGCAGTATTTTCAATATGTGGCCCAGCTCATAGACCATAAACCAACGCTAAGTCATGAGCGCGAAATACGCATATTACGTGCTCAAGCAGAACAATGCTGCCTGAGCGTTATTGAGCGAGTAGGGAAAGCTTTGGGTGCACGTCCTTTTTGTGAAGATGCGACATTTGCTCAGCTCATGGCTGATCTGCCTGTGTTTATAAGGCAAAGTCATGCCGCGTTTGACTATGAACAAATTGCGGAACTCTGTGTGTCGGAGCAAAGCCTATGGGAACTTTAAAACATCCTTTGGTTGAAGACCGCGTTATTTTTGGTGAGGGTACGACTAAAGAGCAATGGTTAAAGGCATTTATAGAACAACCGTTAGCAGCTTTAGATCTTGAGCTATTTCGCTCAAAAAGAGTGGTGATTGTCGCTCCACATCCTGATGATGAAGTACTTGGCTGTGGCGGATTAATGCAGCAGCTCATTGCACTGAACTGCAAGATTTTGGTGTTAGCGGTAAGTAACGGCACCCAAAGTCATCCTAACTCTACAAAATATCCTCCAGATCAGCTCAATATTCTTCGTCCGCAAGAAAGCTTGGCAGCCTTAAATTGTCTAGGTGTAGCAGAGTCAACCGAGCATATAGAGCTTAATTTGTTAGATGGCCAGATCCATTTGCAAACCGATCAACTGCGGCAGAGTTTAGACAAGTTAATTCAAGCCGACGATATTCTGATTTGTAGCTATGAATTTGATGGTCACCCAGATCATGAAGCAGTGGGTAAAACCGTACAAGCGTATGCAACTGCTAAGCAACTACTATGTTTACACGTATTAATCTGGGCTTGGCATTGGGCAGAGCCTTTAGACCCACGCATTGATTGGCATCAAGCAAAAGCATTTTCCTTAACACAAGAACAGCTAACTAAAAAACATCAAGCAATTTTGCAGTTTAAAACCCAACTAGAAGCAGATGAAAGCACGGGGAATGCCGCAGTGCTATCTCCAAGTGCGATTAATCGTCTTTTAATGCCTTATGAGGTTTATTTGAGTGATTCATTCTCGCGTGTACTTTGAAGATTTATATCGTCATAACAGTGATCCATGGGGCTACGACTTTCATTGGTATGAAGCTCGTAAAAGACAAATTTGTCTCTCGCTGCTGACAAAACCCCGCTACCCAAAGGTGCTAGAAGTCGGCTGTTCAAATGGACATTTAAGTTTTCATTTGGCGCAAAGAGCTGAGGAGTTGGTGTGTATAGATGTCTCTGAGCGTGCTGTTCAATTGGCGTCCGCACGGCTACAAGAGTTTGAGCATGTTGTGGTTGAGAACAGGAAAATACCCGAAGACTACTCAATTCAAAAATTTGACCTGATTTTAATTAGTGAGATGGCCTATTACTTATCGGCAGATGAATTGCATCAGTTTATTGAAAAGTTAAAGCATAGTTTAAATGATGATGGCGAGATTCTGTGTTGTCACTGGCGCCATGAAATTCAAGATTTTGAATTAAATGCAGAGCAAGTCCATCAAGCTTTTCAGCAACATTTTCCATTTCATCACTACCTCAGTTTAAACGATCCAGATTTTATGATTGATCTGTGGACGGCGAACACTTCCTCTTTAGCACAGCAGGAAAAACTAAGATGAAAATAGGTATCGTCATTCCAGCGCATAACGAAGAGTATTATCTATCGTCCTGTTTGCAAGCTATTCAGGTCGCCATAGATAATATTCGCGGTTATGAGGTAGAAGTGCTTGTTGTACTCGATAGCTGTACAGACCAGTCGCGGTTGATTGTACAAAGCCATCAAATCAACTGGATTGAATGCAACTATGCATGTGTCGGCAAGGCGAGGGATTTGGGAATCCGTCATTTAATCGGGTGTGGTGTAACTTGGATTGCCTGTACCGATGCAGACACCGTGGTGAGTCCTGATTGGCTGCGCTATCAAATCCAGCACCAACCAACAGATGCAATTTGCGGTACTGTAACGCTAGACGATTTTAGTCATCTCTCTATAACGAAACAGCAAAAATATTTAGCACACTATAAAGATGAAATGGACCACGCGCATATTCATGGGGCCAATTTAAGTTTTAGTGCAGAGGTCTATCTTTTGGTCGGTGGCTTTGAGCCTATCTCATGTCATGAAGATGTGTCTTTAATCAAAAAATTGATCAAGCATTGTTGCAATATTACTTGGAGTAATCTGGTACGAGTAACCACAAGTAGTCGTTTAAATGGGCGCGCACCTCAAGGATTATCGTATTTTTTAAATAATCTCTAATGACCTAAATCATCACTTCGCCCAATATCGAAATATTCTTTAAGTTTTTAGGGTCATATTTAATATTAATAATACTACCGACTTTATATTTATAGTGATCTTGCTTAGCAATAAGCACCTTTAGATTTTCAGTAATGACTTGGCCTTGCTCATTTTGAAACTTCAATTTGACATAACATAAAGGGCGATATTGCACCTTAGCTAATGAGTCTTGAAAATATACGACCTCGGCAGAAGCAATCTTTCCTCGTTTATAAATTAAAAATCTTTGAACCTGACTTTTAAGAAAAAATGTCCAAGCAATATAGATAAACAATAAGCTGAACCAGACTGTTCCAATAAAAGTCAAAAAATCAGAAAATTTCACTCACTCAAACCAGAATTATTCGTTTAACGCCTTATTCTAAATGAACTGATAAGTCTGATCTAGTTTATATAATTGGTCTAAAACATAAGCAAATGAAGCTTTAAAATTAACGGATCATAATTAAATTTGGGCAGGGTATATAACTTAGTTGTTGTATTTATGACTACATATGTAAACAAACCTTATGAGAAACGTTCTTAACCCCTAAAATTCTACAAAAGAAATTTTAAAGGTGTATAGGTTTGGATTTTTTAAATTTTTTCCGTGATATTCGGGGTGAGTTAAGTCAATATCCTTGGCTAGAAATGTTGGTTTCACTCACGATTTTGATTTTATTTGCTGCAATAGCAAATTTTATTGCCAAACGCATTATTGTTCGGGGCGTTCGACATTTAGTCACAAAACTCAAATCACCAAATCAGTCTATTTTTGCTCAGCATAGCGTTATAAAGAAATTTGCAAATATTGTTCCTGCTGTTGTGATTATGAACGGTATTGCAACGGTTCCTCATCTATCTCCAAAGTTCATTGCTTTTGTAGAGATGGCAGCACAAGCATTCATTTTTCTTACACTCGCGCTTACGGTCAGCGAGCTGTTAAATATCTTTAATCTTATTTATCAGCGTAATCCAAAATCTAGAAACAAGCCGATTAAAGGTTACTTACAACTGGTTAAACTCATTTTATTTGTTGTCTGTGGCCTTATGATTTTGGGAACATTCCTTAAAAAGGATGTGTTCACTTTACTCGCTGGTTTTGGTGCAATGGCAGCGGTATTAATGCTGGTTTTCCAAAACACCATTTTGTCTTTGGTGGCGAGTGTACAAATTGCCTCTTATGACATGGTGCGCATTGGCGACTGGATTGAAATGCCATCACTCAATGCAGATGGTGATGTAATTGATATTTCACTGCATACCGTGACTGTTCAAAACTTCGATAAAACCTATACTACCATTCCAACCAATAAGCTCGTGACCGATACATTTAAAAACTGGCGGGGTATGAGCAACTCGGGTTGCCGTCGAATGAAGCGCTCACTTTTTATTGACCAAAGTAGCGTTCATTTCATGAGTGATGAAGAGCAACAAAAGCTCAAAGACTTTTTATTGCTAGATCAATACTTAAATGCAAAGAATTCTGAAATTGAAGAATTCAATAAGCATTTAAGCAATCAATCTCGTTACAACAAGCGCCGTCTAACCAATATTGGTACATTTAGGGCCTATGTAGAATTTTACTTGCGTCAGCACAAGGGTATTGCTCAAAATCAAACTATTATTGTTCGTCAATTACAGCCGACCAGCCAAGGGTTGCCGCTAGAGATTTATGCATTTACCAACACGATTGCGTGGGTTTCTTATGAAGCAATTCAGTCAGATATTTTTGACCATTTAATTGCAATTCTTCCCGAGTTTGGTTTACGTGTTTACCAAGCACCTTCGGGTCATGACTTGCAAAGATTGACGGCAGAAATTCACCCAAGTTAAGTTTTTAAGCTGTAAATAACAGCGCATAAACTATTTGGAAAAAGCTCCCAGACGGGGGCTTTTTTACTCATACTCTTCACAAAAGATTATCCTGCAAACCAAATATTCTGATGATCACACATGGGGCTCAAATGTTTAATGCGTAGATTGTCTTGCTCAAAATTACCACTCCCTCCAGCAATATCTAATATGCCCCCTAAGCCGATCTGCTGACCTTTATAACTTAAAGTGCTTTTTTCAGCATCCCACTGAGCGCTATGTTCTGGAAAGACAATGAGTATATCTTTCACATAAAGACATCCTTGCTTTAACTCTAAGTTTCCTTTTAAGCGTGCTGAACCAGAGAAACCATCGTACTGATAGGCTGGGAGTTTCACAGCATTTGTACTGTCGTTTGCTTCTTGCTGGTGGCATCCTGCAACAAGGGCAAATACAACCGTGTAAAGCAATTTATTATTAATACCCAATTTTGTTCCTATAGGGATTTGCATATATTTGATAGTAATTGTCTAAAGTTGCATATCAATCTTTAGATTGTTAAAGAAGATTTCATTCTATTACCATTCGAACTTAAGATTTAAAGACTAAACTTTCTTATTCATGGGCTTATAAAACTTTGAGTTATTATATTTTATTTATTTATATATTGTTATCTTTTTCATGAGTGATTTGAGGCACGATATGACGTGTCATCCACCAAAATAATAATGCCAGAAAGCTAACACTTGCACCGTGTGCACACACGCCAAGCCAACCTGCATAAGCATAAGTCGCTGTTGTGCTGATTGCACCCAATCCGCTACCTACCGCATAAAAGAGCATGTATAGACCAACAAGACGGCTATGCGCTTCTGGACGAATGTGAAAAATCATACTCTGGTTGGCCACATGTAGAGCTTGCCCGCCTAAGTCTAGTAATACGATGCCAATTACGAGTGCCCAGAGCGAGTGAGCCATGAGTGAAAGTGGACCCCAAGCGAGCAGTAATATTAACAGTGCTGCCAAGCTTGTGCGCTGAGCATATCCACGGTCGGCCCAGTAACCCGCACGTGCAGCAGCCAAAGCACCAATCACTCCAACGAGTCCAAAAGACCCAATTACAGTATGCGAGAAGCTATAAGGCGGGGCACTTAACGGCAGTACCAATGCGCTCCAAAAAATATTAAATGCGGCGAACATGAGTAAAGCTAACACACCGCGCACTTGTAGGACTTTTTCTTGGCGAAGCAGATTTAACATCGATGCTAAAAGTTGCGAGTAACGCATGGTAGCGGGCTGAATTTCTAAATGAGGCAGACGTTTCCAAAGCGGCAATACAATCATGAGCATGATGATGGCTGCGCAAAAGTACACACCGCGCCAACCCGCCACATCACTAATTCCCCCTGAAAATACACGGGCAAGCAGTAAACCAATGAATACACCACTTTGTGCAGTACCGACTACATAGCCTTGCTCATGTGGGAGAGCAGCACTCGCAGCATAGGCAATAAGACCTTGTGTCATGGCTGTGCCGAGTAAACCCACGGCGAGCATTCCTACCAAAAGAATAATCGTAGAGTGAGTAAAGCCAACCACGAGCAATGCAGATATTAAGGCAACTAACTGTAGGGCCATTAACCGACGCCGATTTACCAAATCACCTAACGGCACTAAAAAGATTAAAGCTAGGGCACAACCTATTTGAGTTGCTGTCACCACACCACCAATGGCGGCATGACTAAAATTAAAGTCACTCGCCAAAATGTCGAGCAAGGGCTGCGCATAATAGACATTTGCTACGCTTGCACCACTAGCTATAGCAAACAGCAAAATTACGCCACGAGGCATGCTTGGAAGCGGTTTATCACTTTCGGCGGATGAAGTTGAAGATGCAAGAGAAGCTTTCATGGCTCTAAACTCACTCAAACTAGTTTTAAAATGCAACTGGTTGAATATTAAGCCTGCTAGTTTTAAAATGCAACTAGATGGCTTATTGCTGATGATTGGTAAGGAAACTCGATGACGAACTCTAAATTGTTAAAAGATGAACCTTGTCCTGTTGCACGTTGCGTCAATCTCATAGGAGATCGCTGGTCACTGCTTATTGTGCGTGATGCTTTTGATGGAATGCGCCGTTTTGGAGATTTCCAGCGCAGCTTGGGAGTGGCACGTAATATTCTTTCTGATCGCCTAAAAAAATTAGTCGATGCTGGTGTTCTTGAACTACAAGATGCTTCAGATGGCACCGCTTATCAAGAATATGTATTGACCGCTAAAGGGGAGAGTTTGTTCCCAGTGATTGTGGCTCTACGACAATGGGGAGAGCACAACCTATTTGAAAGTGGAGAGCGCCATTCTCTGTTAATTGATAAAACTACAGGTCAGCAAATTCCACTTATGGCACCAGTCGCGGCAGATGGAACAGTGCTGAGAGCTTCTAATACTCAAGTGCAAAAGGTGAAATAAAAGAAGAGAAAACAAAAATAACCTTTTTTAACTTAAATTTGGGCAGATTAGTTGCTAACCTTGCGCGTCAAATTAAGGTGAGATTATGAGATTTATATTCCTCTTTATAAGCGCAGTTTCAATTCAATGTTATGCAGCATCAGAAGCAATGGAACTTCATTACTGTGAAACTGTGAAAAAAGCAGCGAGTGGCGTGATGGATGCTAGACAACATGAAGTGCCCGCTAAAGAGTTACATGACATCGCCAATCATCTTGAAGAGCAACAAGCCAAACAACTTTATCAAGAACTTATCAAATCTGCATATTCTTCAAAGCTATTTGAAGACCCTCTTATCAAATCAAAAGCTGTCGAGAATTTTCAAACCACGTGGCATGAACAATGTTTGGCAAAAGAATTGGCTAAAAGTATGTGAGGGTGTTAGTGGGAAATAGTTAAATTGCATGCTACCTAGCTTTAAGAAGTAATAAGTGAAAAGGACAATTCTCTTTAAAAATTGATTTGGTATAGGTGTCTTGTAGTTTGACTAAGAAGAGGATTTTGTCTCATACTTATATTGCTGTTATGCAAAGCACCCAGAAGTTTGAAGGTCGGGGTGTTTTTTTATTGTCTAAGAGATAAATACTACTTTAAGTAGAAAAATAGCCAACTGTAAATTGCTTTAATTTCTACTTAAAGTAGGTATTTTGTGCGGAATTAAAAAGTAATAATTGTATTTGAGTCTATTTCCTTTTTTAAATCAGTAAAATATTTTAATACATCTATGTATTTTTCCTTCTGAAGTAAAGACTTCTTACATGAAAGAGTAATAACATTTGCATTTTCTTTGAATGGATCTAACGCTGTATTTTCCATTGCACAAAGAAAAATCTGTATATTCTCTGAAAACTTATTAAATAACGTAGAAATAATTTTTTCATAGTTTTCTTTGGCCTGCTCCTGCTGGTTAGGAGTATCAATAATAAAAGGTGCAATAACTTCCTTACTAAATCCCTCAATAAGTTTAATTAAAATTGAATGATATAAAAAAATTGATCTTGTACTATCAGCAGCACCACCATTAGTATCGAATTGAGTGTAAGAGTGAATATTAGATTTAGAAATTACATCAGTTGAATAGTCTGTATTTAAGAAACTATTTAGCTCTGTAAATATTTCTCGAAATTCAGAAAAAATCTCATTTTTTGTAAATTTATTATTAATAAGTTTTTTATCTTCATTGTTTTTTGTAATTTCATCTTCCAATTTGTTGATAATAATATTTTTATTTTCAATAAGTTGGTTTGCTTTATTCTCAATTAAATTTATAGAACGTTGCGTTGTTGCACAGTTAATTAATTTTTCTGTATCAAAAGAAATCTTTGTATGCAAAGAAGCTAGAGCATTTCCAATGACAAATAATTCTTCTTTATGAAAGTTTAAGCGAATTTCTGCCGAATATATTTCTTCATCAAGTTGTGAAATAAGTTGAAATAAATCGTCTTTTTCTTTAACAAGTTTAGATTTTTCTAGAAGAGAATTTTTATGATGTGTTCCACATAGTGGACACTCAACTGAATCAGTTGATATATTTTCAGTTGCGAAGAAGAAGTCATTTTCTAATTCTTTTGCTAGTTTAAGACTATAATTCCTTTGTGCTTTAAGATCTAAAATTATATTTTTTTCAATATTTAACTGAGATAGAGAAAAATTTTGATCTTTAATTAAGCTTTCATAGTCATTGTCAATTAAGTCGAGATTGTCATTTAATTGGGCCCTATTAAGATTAAAAAAATTATTTTCTTCATTTATTTCAGATACAATTTCTATTGTATTTTCTACTTTCTTACGCTCTTCTTCATGGGTTTTTATTTCAAATTTATTTTTTGAAATTTTATAATCTAATTTAGAGATCTCATCATTAGTAATGCCACAATGATAATTTAATATTGGTTTCTGCCAGAATTGATATTGACCTAGATTTTTAAAACTTCCAAATATACTTGACCAACCTCTTTTTTGATCTATATAAAATGGAACGAAGTAATAAGCGGGAGAAGGTAATTCAAGAATCTTTGTGGAACGATTCTCTAGCATTGGAAAAAAATTAAAAAGGTTGCAAAAGAAATCTACATATTTTCTAAAGTCATTAAAAAAGAATGATTGTTCATCCCTAATGACTAAATAATCATTTTTATGTCGAAAAATAGTATATATATCACTATTTATAGTAAATTCTACTCGACAAGAAATATCCTGATCTTTCCATAATTTATCAAAATATGGCTCGCAACCAAAGGTCCACAGAATAGATTTAACTAAACTCGATTTACCAACACTATTTTTCTGACTTGTTATCAAGTTCATTCGAGGACCAAATGTAAATACATTGGCTGTTTTTTCTAAATCTGACAGGATCCAAATTTTTGATAATTTGAATTCTCTCATACTTTTTTCTCCTTAAATTTCTGATCAATCTTCTATAATTTTCGTAACTCATAATTAGATTCCTGATCCTAGCCAAAATAATGGACAGTACTTCCCTCTAAAGATAACGTAACGTTAACTTTGGAGATCCAAGAAATGGCCAAACGTTTTAGTGCTGAATTTAAACAGCAAGCAATTGATTATGCACTTTCAAACTCACACGAGCCTATAGCTGCAATCGCCCAGAAATTAGGTGTGGGTTATTCAACTTTAGACAAATGGATTCGTGAAACCAATCCAGTGGGTTCAAGCAAACGTCAACTTTCACCAGAACAACAGCGGATCTTGGAATTAGAGAAAGAAGTCAAACAGCTCAAGGAAGCCAATGACATCTTAAAAAAAGCGCATGTGTACTTTCTAACAGATCATGCCAAGAAAAGTACACGGTAATTCAAGATCTAGATATGAATGAAGTCACGGTATCTTCTGCCTGTAAATACCTAGGTGTCAGCACTTCAGGCTATTATGCCTGGCGAAAACGTCAGGCCAATACGGTAGAGAAATATAATGATTTAAAAGCCGTATATTGGCAGCATCATGCACGATTGGGTGCACCTTCATTGGTACATGACATGCATGATTTAGGTTACAGCATGAGTGAACGCACTGTTGGAAGAATGCTGAAAAATCTGGGTTTACGCAGCAGGATTGCGCGTAAATACAAGCATACGACTGATTCAAACCATCGTTTGCCTACAGCACCCAATCTGTTAGAGCGTCAATTTACAGTCATTCAGCCTAACAAGGTTTGGACAACGGATATTACCTATATCCGTACCAAGCAAGGTTGGCTGTATTTATGTGTGATGCTGGATCTATTTAGTCGTCGTATCGTGGGGTGGCAAACCAGCCATCGAATAGACCGCCAGTTGGTGTGTGATACGTTTAACTATGCAATGGCTCGTCAGGGTTATCCAACTGGTGTTATGGTTCATTCGGACCAAGGTTCACAGTACTGTAGTCGTGATTTTAGAGCGCTGTTACTGACAAATGATTGTACTCAGAGTATGTCTAGACGTGGAAACTGTTGGGATAATGCAGTGACTGAAAGCTTCTTTCATACATTGAAAGGTCATGTGGTCCATGGCAGTGTGTTTGCCACTCGAAAAGAAGCGAATGCTGTCTTGTTTGACTATATTGAGATTTATTACAATCGGGTCAGAAGACATTCTGCAAATGGCTGGTTAAGCCCTGAAGCCTTTGAGAAGAAATATTTTAAGAATTTAGAGGGATTTGTTGTCCACGATACTGTCTAGGATCA
>NZ_JAKTIG010000007.1:0-103594 GCF_027855145.1 Acinetobacter sp. AOR18_HL | reverse complement strand
TAGATCTCTTTCATAAATCAAAAAACGACCTTCTTTTTGGTTAATATTTGCACTCCGGATTTCTTGGCATTCGTGCATAATCTGCGGATGAAATACATCGATTCAAACAAGCTTTCTGATCCTCAGTTCAAGCGATACACAGGCATCTCATGGTCAACTTTCTATTTGATGGTTGAGCAATTGCAGAAGCATGTCTCTGCCAAAGGCAGACCGCCCAAGTTAAGCCTGGAGGATCAGGTTCTGCTCTGTCTGAGCTATTGGCGGGAATACCGAACCTTATTTCACGTTGCGACGAGTTACGGGGTTTCAGAGCCCACAGCCTCAAGAATTGTCCGTCATGTTGAAGACTGCCTGATTCGGTCCAATCTGTTTAATTTACCCAAAGATTTACCCGAGGGCGAAGGCATCGACTGGAATGTTGTGATCGTGGATGCCACGGAAATTCCAATCCAAAGACCTAAAAAAACAGAAGAAAAGCTATAGCGGCAAGAAAAAGACCTATACCTTTAAAGTACAGGCCATGATTCACTACAAAACTCAGCAAATTATGAGTTTATGTACCAGTCGCGGTGCAGTGCATGATTTCGAGTTGTTCAAACGCAATTTAAACCAGATTCCTTTTGGGGCTTTTATCCTTGCAGATAAAGGCTATCAGGGGATTTATGTGTTGTATCCGAATAGCCTGTTGCCATTAAAAGCCAAAAGACACTGTAAATTGGATCCTGAATTGAAAATCTATAATCAAGAAATCAATAAAAGAAGAATCGGAATTGAGCATGTATTTGGCAGCCTGAAAACCTTCAAAATTCTTGCTGAGCGTTATCGAAATAGAGGTAAAAGGCTTGGTTTGAGATTCAATTTAATCGCTGGAATCTACAACTTGGAGCTGAGTAAAAAATGATTTATGAAAGACATCTAATATAAGTGCTATCTGATTATAGTGGATTATCATAATAAATCACTAGGGTTATATTAATTTCATCGACCTAGTTCTTCTTTCGGAGAGAAGATGATGAAAACTGTAACTTTCAAAAATAAAAATATCGATGTTTCTGCAACTATTCGTTTTCCAAAAGATTTCGATGAAAACAAAACATATGCAGCAATTGTATGTGCGCATCCAATTAGTAGTTGTAAAGAGCAAACTGCAGGCGCAATCTATGGTGAAAAACTGACTGAAGCTGGTTTTATTACTTTAGCGTTTGATGCATCGTATCAAGGTGCTAGCGGTGGCGAACCTCGCTTTATTGAAGACCCTGCAACACGTGTAGAAGATTTCCGCTGTGCAGCCGACTATTTAACAACGCTTAGTTATGTTGATGAAAACCGTATTGGTGTATTAGGTGTATGTGGTGGCGGTGGTTATGCTGTCAATGCAGCTATGACTGAACGCCGTTTTAAAGCAGTCGCAACTGTTGTAGCAGCAAACTATGGCCGTTTAATGCGTGAAGGTGACCAAACGCCTGAAGCAGCTATTAAAACTTTAGAAGCAATTGCTGCGCAGCGAACAGCCGAAGCGCGTGGTGCGGAACCATTTATTACCCAGTACATTCCAAACTCACAACAAGAGCGTGAGCAAGCTGGAATCAATGATATTGATATCAAAGAAGCGATTGATTACTACAAAACCCCGCGCGGTCAGGCAGAAGGTTCACCAAATAAACTTCGCTTTTCAAGTTTAGCGGCTGCTGTTGGGTTTGATGCATTTCATTTGGCAGAACACTTACTCACTCAACCCTTGCAAATTGTGATTGGTGATATAGCGGGTGGATTCGGTTCTTATCGCGATGGTTATGAGCTATATAGCAAAGCGGCTTCTAAAGATAAGAACCTTTTTGTGGTTAAAGGTGCGAGCCATTATGACTTATATGATCAACCTGAACCTGTTGCTCACGCTTTAGAAAGAATTATTCCGTTCTTTCAAAAGTATCTTTAAACAAAATATTGGAAAGTTTCTCAATCGGGGAACTTTCCAAACCTTGTCATGAGTATTCAATTTCGCAAAAACAATTAATAAACTTATATATTGATTTTAAATTTCAATAGTTAGAGAATCACGCATACTTATAAATAACTACAATAGAGTTCTATATACTTCTTAAGAAGAAAAAGAATATAGTCCTTTCCTATATTCTTCCTTTGATTTTAGTTATTGGCTTCTTTGCCTTTTTCCGTGTATTTATTCTTCCTTATATTTATATCAAGCAAACAAAGCGATAACTTTTAGTCAGCAAAGCCTTATATCTTTATAAGGCTTTTTAAATTGACTCTAGTTTAGTAAAACAATAAATAAAGAACTTACTGAGGTAATTCCCTTTTTTTCATAGCAATATGAAGAAGAGCTGTCATAAAGGCCGCTAAGAAAAGGATACAACCCATAATCATAAATCCACTTGTGAAGGAACCCGTTGCTGTTTTTAAATAACCCATTAAATATGGACCAACAAATCCTAAACGAGTTAAATCAGCTTGTGCTGCCACTACGCCACTATGAGCTTCAGTAATTGAAGAGCGTGCAGACTTTTCATTTTGTTGTTGTACACCCAGCGCTGCCTCTTTTAAGCTGACTACTGAGCGGGCTTGGTCATAACGAGCTTGATAATCACGGTGATCTAATACTGCTAAAGTTTCCCCTTTTTTTACTACCTGATTATCGTTAATTAATAACTCCATCACTTCGCCCGAAATCTTTGGCATCACCCAAGTAACATCGGCTTGCACATAAGCATTATCAGTAGATTGATAGAAACGATATACAAAAAAATAATATAATATGCCAGCAAATAAAAATAACATCAGGACACTAAAAACACCCCAAGTTATTTTCTTTCGGCTTTGGAAATTAGTATCAGTTTCTAGCTGAGCTACGTTATCCATATTCATTCCGCTTATTTGTAATATTCGATTTTTTATTTAAGCCAATAAAATTATTGGTTTCTTTTTTACGTAACTTTTCACTTGGTTTTATTCAATGAATCGTGACAGCGTAAAATTTGGTGCAAATTATGGTTCTTAAGTTAATTAAATATCATTGACCTATTTACCAGATATTTTTTCTATTTATGTCAATAAAACATATTATATAAACTATATTAAAAAATTATGTAATTCTAATTTTTGGAGATTTTTGGTTAAAAAAATCACAAAAAACAAAGATAAGTATTTGTTAATAAATAATTTATAATAATAGCAATAAATAGAGATATATGTTTGAATAGAGTGATTTATTTCACTAATATTAAGAATAAGTTTTATTGTGTAATCATTAAGTATTATTAATTAAAATAATATTTAATTTAAAAATGAGTTAACAATCAAAGTTATTATACTTATAAATATAAAATATATATAAGTTATAAATATTATATTTTTCAAAAATAACAATATCCATAAAACAAATAAACGATATTTTTGATAAATAAGCCATCCTGATGACTAAAATGACCTATATTTTCCAGATAAAATAATTTCAAACTCTTTATTTAAACCTTTAAAAATAGTGATTTAAGTGATCTTTTACTTATATAAACCCTTAAAAATTTCTTCTAAAGTTATTCCAAATGAAAACCCACTCATTGAGTGGGTTTTTTATTACTAGCCGTTTTGCCTGAGGTGGTCTTGGAACTCTTGGTCGTGTATTTTGTCGTAATTAACAGGGTCGTAAACGCATCCAGTTAAAACAACAATTACAGTAAGTACAGCAACCAACTTTTTCATTGAGACAGCCTTTCCTTTAACGCAAAAGATTTGCTTTAAGTATACTCCTTGATAGCCATTTTGATTGGACATAATTAAGGCAAACAATTGTTATTTTTAAATTATCGCCGTGCTTTAGCATATCATTTGATTTTTTTAGCAAGATCAAATCAGCGGTTAATACAAAACTTAAGCCTCAGTCGCTAAATACCAGTTTTTCCAAGAACTGGTTCCTCTGGTTTCAATTGCTACTGTAGGAATCAATTTCTCTTTTAGTATTTCAGTTTGTGCAACTGCTTTTGCAAGTCTTGCTTTTACTGAGTGAATACATTCACGGTCACCAAATTCACAGCGGTCTAAAGTTGTTCCGCCACAGGGCCCATTGGCTAAACCTTTTGGACACGTTTCAGGGCAAATATATAAAGTATCGCTTAAGCGACACTGACCACAGCTTTCACAACCCACTAGGCTATGTTTACTTAATACTTCTGTTTTAATTAATACCTTAGCGACTAAAGCGTTTTCCCAAAAAGATGCTTTGAAAATAAAACGTCCGACGCCTTTAGCGATTTTTGATCCAAACATTGCTTCATGCATAACATGTAGCTGACGATATTTAATTAATTGTTTAGACGTTGGCTGACATGAAAAACGAGCAATCTCAGGGGTAAACTCGTTGCCTGACGTGACGTGCCAAAGTGAATTCCAAAGCTCTTCTAAGGCTTTAAGCTCCAAATGTCTGTATTGCTCAATGTAGCTCTCAAGCAACATTTGCTCTTCTGGCTTATGACAAGCAGATAAGTGAATTCCAGCAAATCCTAAATGTTTACATATTAAAATTTGTAAAGCACAGCGTACATAAACACGGTCTGTATGCCCTGCCTGTTTTTCATCTGCCAAAACTTTTAGCATATGCGGGGTAATCACAATACCTGCGACTTTATGCTTCACCATAAAATTGGCTCGGCCTAAAGTCAGAGGCATCACACAAGCCAGTATTTGCTGCGAATAATCATGCTTGGTTAAAAAGGATTTGGCTTGTTTTAAGGCTTCAATGTCATAGCCCAATTGGGTAATGATAAAGTCTGCACCTGCTTTAATCTTCTTATGCAGTTTTAAATACTGTGCATCACGCTCAGCTTCTACATATTTAAACGGATTAAAGGCAACGCCAATACGAAACCCGCCGTGTTGCTTGGCAGCCATTACGGCGTTTACTGACTCTAGGTAACGGCTACGAGGCTGCCCATCTCGACCATTATGGTGTTCTTTGAGTTTATCGCCTGTAAGCAATAACAAGTTTTGAATATTGGCTGTTTGAGCTTGCTCTAAAAAATGCTCAAAGTCTTGTATGTCTCTGGCCTTACCTGAAAAGTGTAAGACTTTATCAATTGTGTCAGGATAACTTTTGCTGGCCTCAAGCGGCGCAATATCATGATCTGAATGTACACGATCTGCCAATGTCATTGCAGCCGGATACCCTGCAAACTCATGTCTTACAGGATAAATTTCATGTAGTGAAGTGAGGTACTCCATCAACACAAAAAACTGGTTTTGCTGGAAGCAGGGAGAAACGTGTGACATAGGCAAAGCGCTTATCAAAACATGACATCAATCATAAGCGCGGCATTATAAATCAAAGTGCATCAAGATGCGCTAGTCAGAAAGCTCATTGTTTTGCTTGTCTTCACCCTCTTTATTTCTAGGTAATTCCAGTGAGCGAGGAAATATAAAATCAAAAGAATCGAGTGCATAGCGGTAAAGCTGAGCTGGTCGTTTGCCCACGATTTTACTGTGGTTGGTTTCTTCAACTGCACCCGCTTCTATCATACGGCGTCTAAACGCTTTTTTATCTAAAGATTGCCCAAGAATAATTTCATAAATGGTTTGCAGCTCAGTCAAAGTAAACAACTCAGGCATGAGACTGGCTGGCAATGCGGTATAGCGAGTTTTACTGGTTAAACGCTCCAAAGCTAAGCTGAGCAATTCATTATGATCAAACGCCAATGCTAAATCTTGTGCTTTTGCTACAGGCACCCATTCGCTGTATTCAGCCAAAGCTTGGTGTTGATAGGCATTAAAATCAATTAAAGCAAAATACAAAATAGTTACTGCCCAGCCACGCGGGTCACGTTTAGCATTACCTACAGAGGCAACTTGTTCCAAATAAGGTGAACTAATTCCTGTTTTTTCGACCAGCTTACGATAAGCCGTTGCCATCAAATCTTGATCGTGCTTTAAATCGGCAAAACCACCCGGTAAAGCCCATTGGTCTTTGGCTGGAAAGTTGGGTCGCTTAATGAGTAATACCTGCAACTGACCATTAAAAACCGAGAAAATAGCCATATCTACAGTGAGTAAAGGTGCGTCATAATCTCGGCGATCATAACTGGCAAGGAATTCTTGTTCAGTTTGAATAGTCACGTTCAGTCTCTCAATGAAAATGATGAGCCGATACTCATGCAACGGCTCATCTAAACTCAGTTATGCGATGGATAAACGCTCACGAATTTGATCCAAAGTACACTCATATTGAAGTTTACCATTTTCAAAGACAGTTTTAAGTGCTCCGCCTTGTTCTTGTTCGGCTGTTTGCTCATCAAACAAGGTAAAGCCATTTTCACTTTCTTCAATGCGTAATAGGCCTTTCGCCGATTTTTTTACACCTGAGTCAGTAATTGGGTCTTTAAACAACTCACGGCCTACACCATTCACTTGTCCCCAAGTTGCTTTCACAGCAAACCCAAAGGTATCGCGAGTTAAGTAGTTATAGGTAAAGCTGCCAATCCCAAACACCAAGTTGTTTGAAGCAAAGCTTTTAGCTTCAAGGCCCTCTAAAATACGCTGTGCACGGTCTAGGGTAATCGAGTCACCGTAAATTAAACCAACACGTTCATTCAGAACTTTATAGCCTTGGTCAGTTGTTGTACCGCCAAATACTTCCCATAAACATTCAACTGCACCTTTATATGCTGGGCTGCCGACTTCGGCGTCTGGGTCGCCGCAAATAATTTTGACAGGATCACCAGAGTCAGGACGGAAAACCAATTTAGCCAAGCCTAAAGCATTCAGTTGTCTTGCCAGAATTTCAGGTTTTAAAGCCACTGTAAACTCGGTAATCACTCGCCAAAAGTCCCAAGTATCAGACACGATGCTGACAACACCCGACGGATAAAGCTCACAAATTAAACGCTTAAATGTTTCTAGCTCGCTGTTTTCTGTGCCCATACACATCACACTGTGTTCGGTTGCTGGTACAGATACACCAATCACACCTGTTGCATTGTAATATTCTTCTGCATAGTCAATTGAAGCAACCGAGTCTGTTCCAATAAAACTAGTTAAGTGACCCACACCAGACTGAGCAGCATCATAAATTCCGCTCATGCCACGGCTACTAAAATCGTGTCCTTGCACAGGTACAAAATCAAGCGGTGCGCCAGTTTTTACAGCATATTGCGTTAATAAACGTTTGTACTCATAGGCAATTGTGGCCGTAGTACAGCTTTTCCAAAGTTCAGCACTTAACACAGTTTCAATATAATTCGTTAGCCAAAAGAAACGTGAATCGGTATTAATTACAGTAAGCACGGGTACACGCATATTGACACGGCTACCTTCTGGCAATGCTTTAATGCGTAATGGTAAATAGCCCAAGTCGTGTAATGCTTCAATGTGATCAACCGGCACAGCACCTTCACCTAATGAACTATCCATACGGCGTTTATAAGCAGCCACCACTTTGTCTTTAGGTTGCTTGAAAAAGCCTTCATTCCACGTATCGATTAAAAAGTGTTTGATAAAACCTTGTAGCCCAAAGAACACAACTTTATCGTCGAAGTCAGGCAACATTTTTGCGAGTCGAGATGAACGCGGCGTAAAGTTTGCGTACACGTACTCTGTGCCTGCTGGATACTGACGTCTGTGATCAGCTTTATAAAAATCGATAGCATTTAATGGATTAAGTTTAATCGTCATCTTTGTTCTCTTTATTTTGCTGCAAAAGCAATTACTGAAATTTTGTCTGATGGTTGTTGTGGAAAGCTGTCTGAGGTAAACAGTTGGTCAAGCAGTCCATCAAAAACCTCTATTCCTTTACTAAAAATACCGTGGGTCACATATAGAACGACCTTATGGCAATTGAGACGACGCAGTTCTTTGGCAATACCAATAAAGGTTGCACCGCCGTCGCAAATGTCATCGGTAATGACCGCTGTTAAACCTGATAAGTCATTCGCATGCACATGTGTCCCTAAAATTTTGCCAGTTACTGGATCACGTTTTTTATCACACTGAACAATAGTGATTGGTTGTTTACGCTCAAGATTAAAAGCGTCTGCAACCATTTGTGTACGTGCTTTCGCCCCTTTGTCTGGGCAAATCAGTACTGTTTTTTCATCTTTTAACAATGTGCTTAGCGCTGCACTCTTTTCGATGATGTCGACTGAACTGATGTTTACAACTTCACTAAAAGAAGTATTTGCAGCGAGCAAGGCTGTTGTTACTTCACTATGGCAGTCCCAAACAGTCACCTTGCCTTGTTTGCCCGCTTTTTTGTCAGCATTGATGTTAAGTAATTTAGTCATCACATCGAGTGAAAATGCTTGGCCTACTGCACAAATACGGTCCTGACGTGCATATGGAAAATACGGAATTTCTAGGTCAACGATTAAGCCCTGAGTCAGCAATATATTTTCAAGTAACAAATAGTCCATCACATCATGACTTGAGGTCATTTGTGCGCGGACCAATACGTTGCCAGATAGTGAATTCAATGTTTTCTCATCAATTTGAACATGACGCTCGCCACCAGAAAACTGCGTGAACTTCACTGGAATTTCATTTCTTGCCGCATCTAAAAGCTGGATAGCCATATCATCCTCTTTTTGTCTGATGACCTTCGATGAATATATAGTGGCATAAAGCCACTATATATTTCAAGTCTATTTTTCAAACTTTTTTCAAAGCCATTTAAGACATAAAATTTACAGTTTTAGAGTATTTAGAGATTCGATATTTCAGAGAAATTATTCTTCAGTTAATTGAAATAAAAAATTAATTTACAAAAAGCATGATGAGTAGAACTATTATTAAAAGTAGCGGATACAACTTTGCCCGCCATAAATCAGGTAGTTTTGAAATAAATTTTCTAACAAACTATAAAGATTTACTCATGTGAATGGTGTCATAGGTATCGATCCATTCCCATTTAATAATCTTAAAGCCTTGTAGTGTCCAAAACTCTTCAGCCGCAGGCAAAAATGGATGAGTATGCAAATATAAACTAGTAATAGCATGGTTTTTGGCATGGCTAAACAACATGTTGCATAGTTGAGTTGCGATGCCCTTACGGCGGTATTCAGGCAATACAAACAACTTAACGACTTCTACCGTATTAGACGGCAAATTTAAATCAAAACGATGGTCATAAGCTCGATATGCAATGGTGCCAATAATGCGGTTTTGGTGTCTTACCGTAATGAAACAACCCAATGGATCATGGACATAATATTGCCCAAAATTTTTTAAATCTTTGGGAATTTGCCCATGATAGATCTCTGGGAATAACAACTGTCTTGTATAAAGTGCAAACTCTACCGCAGATGCATAGTCTGATTTGTCTGCTAGATGATAGTGAAAAGTCATATTTATAGCCAAGAATGATCAGGGATAACAATGGTTTTGTCTTGAATCATGGCTTCATGGAACTCAACATCATAGACACTTTTTAAAAACTTCGGATCGGTTATTCGTGTTTTTGACTCAGGCTTAACCACCTCATGTTGGCGCATAAAAAACAAATGATCTGCAAATAAAAAAGCTAAATTGGGATCATGCATAATCGCAATCACCGTAAAATTTTGCCGCGACAACTGACGCAACTTTTTCATTAAATAAGACTGATAATAAACATCGAGATGATTGGTTGGCTCATCGAGCAAAATGACTTTTGGGGCTTGCACTAAAATACGCGCAATCATGACCAATTGTCTTTCGCCCCCCGATAACTCGGTATAAGGACGATCGCGTAAATGCTCAATATCTAAATCAAGCAAAGCTTGGTCTACACGTTCGCAGTCTGATTTTGAAGGACGATATCGACTAAAAGCGGCACGTCCCGTAATCACCACATCTTTAACCAAAAATGGAAATACGGTTTTATGAAACTGCGGTAAAAAGCCGAGCAATGCAGCCCGATCTTTTCCTTTAAAGTCCGATAATGGTTTTCCAGAGTAACGAATCAATCCATCTTTTACAGGTTCTAGGCCAGCCATCAATTTAAAAAGTGTCGATTTTCCGCAACCATTACGCCCTAAAATGACGGAAAACTGATTTTCAGGAAACTCCAGATGAATGTTTTTGAGAACCTGTTTGTGCCCATAGGCATAATTTAACTGATCAATTTGAATCATGCCCAATGAGTCCTCTGTGTTTTCATTAATAATAAGAAAAATGGTGCGCCAAGTAGCATGGTAAAAATACCAATCGGTATTTCAAACGTCAGTAAAACCCGAGAAAAGTTATCAATCATGAGTAGAAAACTACCGCCCAACACCATATTGGCAGGAATGCTGTAGCGATGATCTGGCCCAACCAACATTCGCACAATATGCGGCATAAAGAGTCCATATAGACTAATAATGCCTGCAGCAGCCACAGAAGTTGAGGTACATACAGTCACTAGTACAATTAAAAGAAGCTGTTCCCACCTTGGGTTAACACCCACTGCCTGCGCTTCTTCAGCACCAAGTGCCATTAAGTTTAAGCGCCAACGCATCGCAAATAATCCGGCAAGGCCAATACAAATAGGCAGCACGGCATATTGAACCTTTTGCCAAGACGCCTGATGTAAGTTGCCCATCGTCCATTGCACGATCGCTTGTAATTTAAATGGATCACTTAAATATTGAATAATCGTGAGACCTGCTAAAAACAGCCCCGAAACAATCATGCCCGATAAAATTACCATGACTAAAGACGTCTGGCTTTCATGTTTTTGATGCGCAAACAAATATGTTAAGCCAACAGCACAAACACCAAAAATAAAGGCTGATAGGTTTGGTGAAAGCCAACTTAAAGAAAGTGCCAAGGCTGCACCGAACGCAGCGCCAGATGAAATACCAAGTACATAAGAATCAACCAAGGGATTACGAAACAAGGCCTGTAAACCATTTCCCGCAGTTGCTAACGCAGCTCCCACCATAAAGGTCAGTAAAATTCTGGGTAATCTCACATTTACGAGAATGTTCTGCATCAGTCTAAATTGCTCAGCATCAAAATATGGCGTACCAAACACCGCTTGCACACCCCACCGCAAATAATCCCATGCACTCAATGTTTGAGTTGGCCCAATAAGCAGCGAGATAAAAATCATGAGGAAAGGTAAAGGGTAAAACCAATAATATTTCAGTTTTTCCATATTTATTGCACCAACGTTTTGGCAAGGTGCTCACCATACAACTTGGTTAAAATACGCTGTTGTAAAGCACTTACTGGTAAATCGGACTGTTCAGGATAAATACTGTGATTCAAATAAATCGCCGTAATAATGATTTTGATGGTATGGGGGTTATATATAAATGCAGGACTCAAATTAAATACCTTTCGGTTTTGTACGGCGCTTAAACCCTGTAATTCTTTTCGTTCATAAATCAGTTGGGGGTTGGTATTCCAAAGCACAATATTGTCAGGGTTCCATTCAATTAAAGTCTCGGGATTTACATTGGGTTGATTCGTATTGGTCTGAACAATGTTGTAAGCACCCGCCAGCTCAATAAAGTCATTGGTAATCGACTGACGTCCCGAGGTAGAAAAAATTCGTCCACCAGACCAAGCATAGTAAATCGATTGTTTATTTGGCTGACGTGCGGTTTTGGCTGCGACCTCCGCCACAATTTCATCAGAGAAATTTAAAATTTCTTGAGCTCGCTTTTGGGCACCGCTCAGAGTAGCAATTTCAGAAAGTTCTTCTTTTACTTGCTGGTAGGTACTGGACTCCATCACATATACAGCAATGCCGAACTGCCGTAACAGTTCAATTGTTTGAGTCTGCCCGCTCCCTACAATCACCAGATCAGGTTTTAACAACACAAGACTTTCAATATTGGTTGCATTTGCCCCTTGTGAAGGTGTTGCAAGTTGTTTATTGGCGATACGCTTATCTATTTTTGAATAGGCATTAAATAATAAAGGCTGGATGTATACTTCGGCTGGTATGCCAATCACTTTATGACCTTGCCCTAGCATATATAAGCCATCTAAACCCGACTCAAACAAAGAAACAATTCTTTGGGCGGGTTTGGCTACACAGACTTTTGTATTTGTACTATCAAAGACACATATCGAATGGGCTGCTAACTTTTCTTGCGCTTTACCACTTTGTTCAGATGAAGAACATCCACATAGAATGAGTAAAGTGAGTAATGAAGTGAATAACTTCATTACGGCATGCCTTGCACAAATACAGTGCATAATAAGAAGATGTGCCTATTTGGTGCATTTTTCATATGAAAAAACACCATAAGTGAGCAAGACGGTTTGAATCATGGGTAATACAGCGGTCAAATTAAATGAGATAGCTAAGATATTAAAGAGTAAGCAAAAAAAACGCCAAATTTACCAAGTAATAAAAACTATTTAATTATTAGGCCAAAAAGTTTACAAGGTGGCTAATCAAATAATTTAATAGTGGTTACCACTCGATCAACATTAAAATAAATAACTCGTTATAATCCAGCCCAAAATCTGATACATATTATCTTCCGATGCTGACCCAATCATCTTTCTGGCGTAGTCTTTACCGCTTAATTCATATTTATGCCGGTATTTTTATTGCACCATTTATCTTGTTCGCAGCAATCACTGGTTTACTCTATGCCATTACGCCACAACTCGAACAATCTATTTATAAAGATGTTCTATACGTTGAGCAACTGAATCAAACACCACATAAGCTGAGCCAGCAAATTGAAGCTGCAAAGCAAGTAATGCCTAAGTCTGCACAGGTGATTGAAGTTAGACCAGCCCCAAGCACTGATCAGACAACACGTGTAATTTTTTCAGACCCTATCCACGATTTTACAAGTGAAGCCGTTTTTATTGATCCTTTTACACTTAAAGCCAAAGGCCATCTAGCGGTTTATGGTACCAGTGGAGTTCTGCCATTTCGAACTACGCTCGACCAGTTACATAGCAATTTATTACTAGGAAAATGGGGGCGCTTTTATAGTGAACTGGCGGCAAGCTGGTTAGCCATTTTGACTTTAACTGGACTTTATAATTGGTGGAAGCGCCGTCAAAATCTTAAAATCAGGCAAACACAAAAAAATAGATTATTAAGATGGCATAGCTCGCTGGGCTTAAGTTTATTTCCACTTTTATTATTAATTGCTATTACGGGTCTTACGTGGTCCGAGTGGGCTGGCGATAATATTCGAGTTGCTCGTCAGTGGCTTAACTGGCAAACCCCAACATTAGCAACTTCCCTTCAAACAGATAATTTACCTACAGTGATGCATCATGAACATCACGAGATGCCTCATAGTGAAAATCTTAATTTAAATATTGTTTCGACTGAGTACGATACTGCTCTTTCAATCGCCAGAGCACATGGTATTGATGCAGCACAAATACAAATCAAACCACCAACCAGTGGAAATCAAGCCTGGACAGTGGCCGAAATTCAGCGCAAATGGCCAACTCAAGCAGACAGTATCGCCATTGATATGGAACAACACAAAGTTATAGATCAACTTGCGTTTAAAGACTACTCTTTAGTGGCAAAGCTCACCCGTTGGGGAGTAGATGCCCATATTGGAGTTTTATTTGGCTGGATAAATCAATTGGTACTGGCACTTTATGCCTTTCTACTGTGTATTATGATTATTTATGCATATAGGGCTGCGTTTAAAAACTCGAATTTAAAACTCATGACAACTCACTTCATTGGTCAAAGTCTATTAATTTGGAACCGCGCAACTGGCTCACAAAAAACATGGTTAATATTGGGGGGACTCGTGTTAGGTCTCAGCTTACCTGTTTTTGGTTTTAGTATTTTATTTACGCTGTTTATCTTTGCTATGCGTAAATATATTTCGTCTAAATCGTAAATAAAATTTCAATAACCACTAATTATTTTTCTTATTACAATATCTAAGCATCAACCATAAAAAAAGCGGTACTTGATTATGTCTATTCATCAAGTACCGCTAAATTTAAAGCAATATTACACTGGATTCATTCGCTCAAGTTCACGAATTAAACCAGAATGGTCAAGTTCACCGTCTCCAGCAGCAAGCATATTTTCAAATAACTGACTCACTTGTTGGGCAACAGGTAAATTTAACTCTAAGGATTTAGCATAGCTAACGGCTGTATGAATGTCTTTATGCTGGTTTCGAGCTGTACCTCCCGGTTTAAAATTTCGACTTAGCATACGCTCGCCATGTTGCTGTAAAATTGGAGAATCTGCAAAACCGCCTGTGAGCGCTTGTTTGAGCTTAATAGGATCAGCTCCAGCTTTACTGGCCAGTAATAAGCCCTCGCTTACAGTTGCAATGGTAGTTGCTACAATCATTTGATTCACAAGTTTTGCGAGCATTCCGCAGCCAACCCCACCTACTAAAATTGGTCGGCCCATTGCACTTAAAATAGTTTCAGCTTGTGAAAATGTTTTAGCTTCACCACCTACCATAATAGCAAGACTTGCATTTTGGGCACCTTTTTCGCCTCCAGAGACTGGAGCATCTAAATATTTAAATCCTCTTTCTCTGCATTTTTCACTTTGTGCTTTTGCAACATCAACGGGTATCGAACTCATGACAATAACCGTACTTTCAGGTTTTAGCTGTGAAATCGCGCCGTGTTCTTTAAACAGGATTTCATCGCAGGTTTTTCCATCGCTAAGCATACAGATCAGAAATTCTACATCTTTTCCGACTTGTTTAAGTTCAGAGCAAACTTGGGCACCAGCTTCTTTTAAACTATCTGCTTTAGATAAAGTTCTATTCCAAACCTTAATTTGATGGCCTTCTTTGAGTAAATGCATAGCCATCGGCAGTCCCATAATGCCTGTCCCCACAAATCCGATGGTCGCCATTATTTCATCTCCGTAGCAGTCCGAACTTTAAGTTGCTGCTGTTCTACTTTTAAGCTATTCGATTTTAACTTTGCTAATAACAACAAGCCCAAACCACCCATTGCTACAAAGCCAGCAATAGCAAGGAATGCCACTGTATAGGTGCCTGTGGTGGTATATAAATAGCCTGTTAAATATGGACCAGTAAAACCACTTAAATTACCTACCGAGTTAATTAACCCAATTCCAGCTGCGGCACCCACACCCGTTAGAGTTTGCCCAGGAATGGTCCAGAAAATGTTAATTGCGCTAAATACACCAATCGCAAGAAGAATAAAGCCCACAATAATTGCCCAAGGCTGATTCACAAGCAGTGCAATCGCAATAGCTAACGCCGCCATAAGTGCAGCACAAGCACCGTGTTTATAACGTTCTTGTTTACGGTCAGAACGGCGGCTCCATAAAACCATCCCAACAGCTGCAAATGCATATGGAATTGCGGTGAGTAAGCCATTTTGAATAAGGCTAATTTGCATACCAAATGTGTTACGGAATGACTCTAAAACACTTGGTAAGAAGAAGAACATCGCATTTGAACCAGAGGTAATTCCAAAATAAACAACCGCCATAATCCAAACCAAAGGATTTTTAAACACTTGTTTAATGAGTTCACCTTTAGTTAAAGCAGCATCGGCAGATTGCTCTTTTTCTCTTTCTTCACGCTCTAATGTGGTCATTAACCATTGACGCTGCTCAGCTGTTAACCACTCTGCTTCTTTTGGGTTATTGGTTAAATATTTAAGGCAAATTAGTCCTAAAATAATGGATGGGATCCCTTCCAGCACATACATCAAACGCCAGCCTTCATAGCCAATGGTATTGCCCCATTGCATGAGTCCGACTGAAATTGGTGCTCCAATAATTTGAGCAATTGGCAATCCAAGATAAAACGTGGCAAAAACACGGGCACGATATTTTGCAGGAAACCATAAGGTTAAATAAAAGATCACACCGGGAAAGAAACCTGCTTCAGCAATACCCAGTAAAAAACGTAAAACAATAAACTGCGTACCGCTATGAATAAAACCCATGAGTGCTGCAATGATTCCCCAAGTAATCATGATTCGGGCAATCCAGATTCGCGCTCCAAACCGATGAAGCAAGATATTACTCGGCACTTCTGCAATAAAATAACCTAGAAAAAATACACCTGCACCTAAACCAAAAATGGTTTGAGTAATTCCAAGTGCATCATTCATATGTAACGCAGCAAAACCAATATTGGTCCTGTCTAGGAATGCCATAATGAATAAAATAATGAGAAACGGGATAATTCTGTTTGAAATACGTTTAATTGTCTGCTCTTCGAGAGCAGTTACATTCTTGATATCTTCCATAATAAATCTCACATCAACTGGCGATCACTGCCATTAATTTTGGGTATCTTCTATATGTGCCTGAATCACGCTTTCAAAATTTTCGTCTGCTTGGAAACCTAAAGATTCGGCATATTCAGCTTTCACCTGAACAGGCCAACTTTGGACAATACGTTGAATGGTTTTATCTTCTTGCCATTGCACCAATTCAGTTGCTTGTTTGCCCGCAACTTTTTCAAGAGCCTCAAGCATTTCGTTAACGGTGACTGTTAATCCCGGTAGAGGAATAATTCGGTTATCTTGAAGTACATCTGAAGAAATTGACGCAGCTTTAATCATTGATTCAACACAACGTCGCGGTGAAGTAATAAAAACTGGAGTATCTGACTGGACTGGGCAAACGGCCGTTTCACCTTTTAACGGTTCGCGAATGATTGAACTAAAAAATGTCGATGCCGCTTTATTAGGTTTACCGGGACGAACCACAATAGTCGGTAGTCTTAAAATACGGCCATCAATAAAACCTTTTCTTGAGTAATCCGAGACCAGCAATTCTCCTACTGCTTTTTGCATACCGTAAGAAGACTTTGGTGTAACAACTGTCTCATCTGTCACAACCTCTGGTAATTGACCACCAAATACAGCACAGCCGCTGGCAAAAATGACTCGAGGCGTGGTTTGTTTCTTTCTTAATTCTTCTAATAAATTTAAGAGCCCATACAGATTAACATCCATACCTAAATCAAAATCAGCCTCCGCTGCTGAGCTCACCACAGCAGCCAAGTGCCAAACGACATCAATATTTTCTGTAATATGAGCAACTGTAGTTTTATCGGTAATATCACCGACAATCACTTCAACTCTTGGATCTTGTGGCACATCATCGCCAGCAAATGCATCAAACAGAATAATTTTATCGATGGACTGCGGTTTATTGTCATCTAAAGTCAAACTGCCAGCCTTTAAGATCTCTTTAGCAATTTGTTTTCCAATAAAACCAGTTCCACCGGTGATTAGTACATTCATACAGAGGTCCTTTCCTAGTTTTTATTCACTTAAAAACTTTTGTAATTGTCGTGAATTAAACGATAAGGACTCCTTTCAATAATTTCCAATGAATAATTTCTAAATATTGATAACTTTTTAATATCAGTTTTATATTTATAAATTTATAAAACAAAACAGGTTTTTTCTTTTTATTTTAAAGCCTCAGACGTAGTCATAGTTTGAGGCTGAATTGTTTATTTACGTTTTGCATTTTTAAGTAAGATATTAATAAATGCTGATGCAATATCAGACACTGGTTCATCTTTACGCGTCAAAATTCCATAATCCTGTGCATCTAAAATTAGATCTGTTTCTAAAATCTGTAGTTGCCCTTCTTTTACCTGATCGATCACCATAGCTTCGGGCAACATTCCTACCATAGGCGCACCTTTTAAGATCTGCAAAAAGGTCTGCATCGACATGGTATTTACCGTATTTAAGGGGATTTTGACTTTTGCTCGGGCAAATGCGCCTTCCATCCGTTGTCGAATTGGCGTGCCTTTAGGATAGAGTACCCACGGCCAATTTAATAATTCTTCTAATGTACAAAACCTCTTCTTAGCACATGGATGAGCATTATTAACAACAATACAAAACGGCTCTGGGCCTAAAGGTTGGAAATCAAAAAACTGGCTTTGCGTCACATCGGTAAAACGACCTATGGCTAAATCTAAAGTATGCTCACTTAGCATTTCCATTAAATGGTCACTGGTTTGCTCAACAACATCGATAGAAAGTAAGGGCCATTGTTTTTTAATCTCAATAATTGAGTTTGGAATCACCACTGCGGTTGCGGCAAAGATACCACCAACTTTTAAAAAACCGTGACCACCTAATCGTAAAATTTCAATGTCTTCGACAAAATGCTTTGCATCATTTAACACACGCTGCGCATATCGAATTACATGTTCACCCAAGGCTGTTACTGGCATATTTCGGGGTAACCGTTCAAAAACAGGAAAGCCCAGTAATCCTTCTATTTCCTTTAGCATTTTACTCACCGCAGGCTGACTTAGGTTCATCTGCTCGGCGGCCAAATGCATGTTATTGGTTCTAGCCAAAGTTTCTAATAGCACTAAATGTTTAAATTTCAACCAATTATTTAAGCTTGTGTAAGTCAAATCAGCCATTTTCAAAAATCCCTTTCGATAACTTTTCGTTATTAATAATTAAATTATTACGATTGGTGTTTATTAAATAAGAAACATATCATGATTTCAAATAAAAGAAGGATGCTTTAAATGAACTTTACGTTAAATTCCCAGAACTCATTACCAGACGACGCTACCCAAGGATGTTTAATTGGTCGCGCGTGGATTCCAAATCAAATTTCCGGTCCATCTCCGATTCTTTTAAAAGGTGATCAGGTTTTTGATATTTCTGAAAAGTTCCACACTATTTCCAAGTTACTTGAGAGTTCAGATCCTTTAAAAGCTTTAGCTGAAATTGAAGGAAAATTAGTTGGCTCAATTGATGAGTTGTTTGCCAATACAGTCGCCGAGCCAGATACAAACAAGGCATATTTTTTAGCCCCTATTGATCTACAAGTGATTAAAGCAGCTGGTGTTACCTTTGCAGCAAGTATGTTAGAGCGCGTGATTGAAGAACAAGCGGGCGGCGATGCACAAAAAGCTCAATCAATCCGTGAAGTGGTACAAGGGGTAATCGGCGATAATTTAAAAACAATTGAACCCGGTTCTGAAAAAGCGCTGCAACTCAAAGAATATTTAATTGAACAAAAAATGTGGTCTCAATATCTGGAGGTGGGTATTGGTACCGACGCTGAAATTTTTACCAAAGCACCTGTTTTAGCAGCTGTGGGAACTGGACAAAATATTGGTATTCACCCAAAGTCTGAGTGGAATAACCCAGAACCAGAAGTTGTATTGGTTGCAAATAGCCACGGAAAAGTTTTAGGCGCGACTTTAGGTAATGACGTTAATTTACGGGACTTTGAAGGTCGTAGCGCCCTACTGTTGAGTAAAGCCAAAGATAACAATGCATCTTGTGCAATTGGTCCATTTATTCGTCTTTTTGACTCTACCTTTAGTTTAAATGATATCCGCGCTTGTGATGTTGAACTGCAAATTCAGGGTACAGATAACTTTGTGCTCAATGGCATTAGTTCTATGTCTCAAATTAGTCGTGATCCCGAAGATTTAATTCAACAAACCCTCAATGAAAACCACCAATATCCAGATGGTTTTGTTTTGTTTTTGGGTACTTTATTTGCGCCTACCCAAGACCGTGAACAAGCTGGTGCAGGCTTTACCCATAAAGTCGGTGATGTCGTTCGTATCCATTCACCAAAGCTCGGCACTTTATACAACACAGTCATGACCAGTGATAAAGCGATGCCGTGGAATTTTGGCATAAATGCTTTGATGCACAATTTAAAACAACGCGAATTACTATAAATTTCACGTATTATCGACCGGTTCAATCGTAATATTCATCACTTGAAAAATTAAATTGCTGAGCGAGATCAGTAGAAGGATCTAAAAATGAATGATCAAGATAAACGGATTTTTTTACGCAGCCAAGAATGGTTTGATGATCCTACACATGCTGACATGACTGCACTCTATGTCGAGCGTTACATGAATTATGGCCTGACCCGTGCCGAGCTACAATCAGGCCGGCCTATTATTGGTATCGCACAAACTGGTAGTGATTTGACCCCATGTAACCGTCACCACAAAGAGCTTGCTGAACGTGTGAAAGCAGGCATTCGTGATGCTGGCGGTATTCCTATGGAATTTCCCGTTCATCCAATTGCTGAACAGTCTCGACGCCCTACAGCTGCACTCGATAGAAATTTAGCCTACTTAGGTTTAGTTGAAATCTTACATGGTTATCCACTCGATGGTGTAGTGCTAACAACTGGCTGCGATAAAACTACTCCTGCTTGTTTAATGGCGGCAGCAACAACAGATTTACCAGCTATTGTTTTATCTGGCGGTCCAATGTTAGATGGTCACTTTAAA
Organism: Acinetobacter sp. AOR18_HL; assembly: GCF_027855145.1. Classification (NCBI taxonomy): domain Bacteria; kingdom Pseudomonadati; phylum Pseudomonadota; class Gammaproteobacteria; order Moraxellales; family Moraxellaceae; genus Acinetobacter; species Acinetobacter sp. AOR18_HL. The sequence goes on along the minus strand of NZ_JAKTIG010000007.1, from coordinate 83,411 downwards.
GGTGAGTTAATTGGCTCGGGTACAGTACTTTGGCATGCAAGAAATTTACTTGCCACAGGTGAAATCGACTATGAAGGCTTCATGGAAATGACGACTTCCGCCTCACCTTCAGTTGGGCATTGCAACACCATGGGTACTGCACTTTCAATGAATGCATTATCAGAAGCTTTAGGTATGTCTTTACCGACATGTGCAAGTATTCCAGCGCCTTATCGCGAACGCGGGCAAATGGCCTATATGACCGGCAAAAGAATATGTGAAATGGTTCTAGAAGATTTACGACCATCTAAAATCATGAATAAAAAATCATTTGAAAACGCCATTGCTGTAGCCTCAGCATTAGGTGCATCAAGTAACTGCCCTCCTCACCTCATTGCGATTGCCCGACATATGGGGATTGAGCTGAGTTTAGAAGACTGGCAACGTGTGGGTGAAAACATTCCGCTTATTGTGAACTGCATGCCGGCGGGCAAATATTTGGGTGAAGGTTTCCACCGTGCCGGTGGTGTTCCTGCTGTTTTGCATGAATTACAAAAAGCGGGCGTTTTACATGAAGACTGTGCATCAGTCAGCGGTAAAACAATTGGGGAAATTGCTAAAAATGCAAAAACCTCAAATGCAGATGTCATCTTCCCTTATGAACAACCATTGAAACATGGCGCAGGTTTTATCGTGCTGAGTGGTAATTTCTTTGACAGCGCCATTATGAAAATGTCTGTAGTGGGTGAAGCATTTAAGAAAACCTATTTATCTGACCCAAGTAGTGAAAATAGCTTTGAAGCTAGGGCGATCGTTTTTGAAGGACCAGAGGATTACCACGCCCGAATTAATGATCCAGCCTTAGATATTGATGAACATTGTATTTTGGTCATTCGTGGCGCAGGTACGGTAGGTTATCCGGGCAGTGCTGAAGTCGTCAATATGGCTCCACCCGCAGAGTTAATTAAAAAAGGCATCGATTCACTGCCTTGCTTAGGAGATGGCCGTCAAAGCGGTACGTCTGCCAGCCCTTCAATTTTAAATATGTCACCCGAAGCGGCGGTAGGAGGTGGAATTGCTTTATTAAAAACCAATGACCGTTTGCGCATTGATCTAAATAAACGTTCTGTCAACGTGCTTATTTCTGAAGAAGAGTTAGAACAACGCCGCCGTGAATGGAAACCGACGGTCTCTGCCTCTCAAACACCTTGGCAAGAAATGTATCGCAACATGGTGGGGCAATTATCAACAGGTGGCTGTTTAGAGCCTGCAACTTTATATATGCGAGTCGTAAATCAAGACAACCTTCCAAGACACTCTCATTAATTTCAGGATATTTGTTATGACCATTATCGGACACAACTTTATTGGCGGTTCACGTAGTGCACAAAGTTCCACTTTACTAAAAAGTATTCATGCTACGACTGGTGAAGCCCTGCCTTATGAGTTTCACCATGCAACCGAGCAAGAAGTTAATCAGGCCTGTGAAGCAGCCAGTCAAGCTTTTAAAACTTATCGCCATACTTCACCTGAACAGCGTGCTGTTTTTTTAGAAAATATTGCCGATGAACTCGATGCATTAGGTACAGATTTTCTTGAAATTGTCTCACAGGAAACCGCTTTGCCACTTGCACGTTTACAAGGCGAGCGTGGCCGTACCAGTGGGCAAATGCGTTTGTTTGCCAAAGTGTTGCGCCGTGGCGACTTTTTAGGTGCCCGTATTGATACCGCTTTACCGGAGCGTCAGCCTTTACCTCGTCCAGATCTACGCCAGATTAAAATCGGTGTTGGCCCTGTTGCAGTCTTTGGGGCAAGTAACTTTCCTTTAGCTTTCTCAACTGCGGGTGGCGACACTGCTTCTGCACTCGCTGCTGGTTGTTCGGTTGTAGTCAAAGCCCATAGCGGACATATGGCGACAGCAGACTTCGTGGCTCAGGCAATCGAACGTGCTGTAGAAAAATCAAATATGCCTAAAGGCGTATTTAACATGATCTACGGTAATGGCGTGGGTGAACCACTAGTGAAACATCCTTTAATACAGGCTGTAGGTTTTACAGGTTCACTTCGTGGTGGTCGCGCTTTATGTGACATGGCCGCAGCCCGTCCACAGCCGATTCCGGTGTTTGCTGAAATGAGCAGCATTAACCCGATGCTGATGTTGCCAGAAGCATTAAAAAACCGTGGTGAAAAAATTGCACAGGACTTGGCAGATTCAGTTGTTTTAGGCTGTGGTCAGTTCTGTACCAATCCGGGTTTAATTTTGGGAATTAAATCAGCCGAGTTTAGTCAGCTCATTAGTAACCTAACCGAAATTATGGGTGGAAAACCTGCACAGACTATGCTGAATGCCGGAACCTTAAAAAGTTATACCGCTGGTCTTGAGCATTTAAGCGAGCATCAAGGTATTGAACACTTGGCTGGCAATACTCAACAAGGCAATCAGGCACAGCCGCAACTGTTTAAAGCGGATGTTGAGTTGTTACTGGCGAGTGACCAACTTCTCCAAGAAGAAATCTTTGGACCAACTACTGTCATCATTGAAGTTGAAGGTAAAGCCCAACTCATTCAGGCCTTACAAAGCATGAATGGTCAGCTGACTGCGACTTTAATTGCCGACGAAGCAGACTTAACCGAGTTTGCAGATGTGGTTCCTGTGTTAGAAGAAAAAGCTGGTCGATTACTTTTAAACGGTTACCCAACGGGTGTGGAAGTGTGTGATGCGATGGTGCACGGCGGGCCATATCCAGCCACTTCAGATGCACGAGGCACCTCAGTTGGAACCTTAGCAATTGACCGTTACTTAAGACCTGTGTGTTATCAAAACTATCCGCAAAGCTTATTGCCAGAGGCTTTAAAAGACAGCAACCCGTTGCAGATTTTAAGACTCGTGAATGGTGAGATGACCAGAGAAGCGATCTAATAAATTAAAAAGAGACCACAAACTGGTCTCTTTTTAATTTCTACATCCAGAGCTTATAGATAGAATAAAATTTCCTAAATTAATTTGGTTTGTAATTGATATTTTTTAAAAACAAATCAACCGCATACTCAACCCAAGTACTAATTTCATTCTCTGATATTAAATAATCAGGATGCGTCAAACATTTTAGATGAGCATCACTTCTTAATAACGATAAAAATATATTCGCAGCAACTTCTGAAGAAGAGCTTAATTCAATTTCGCCCTGTTTAACGGATTTTTCTAGATATCCTGCAATGATATTTGCTAGACGCTGTGGACCCAATTCAAAGAATTTTTCAGATAACTCTGGGAACCTTACCGCTTCTGCAATACAAACTCTAAAAAAAGCCAAGCCTGAATGCGATAATATAAAACACAGATAGGTCTTCCCAATTTCAGTTAGTGCTGATCGTAAATTATCGGCTTTTGTCTCAACTAAAATAATTTGTTTTTGCATGTTGGTACATTGACGTTCAATCACCGCTGCAAACATCGCTTCTTTATTCTTATAGCAACCATACATCGTTGCTTTTGAAACCCCTGCTTCCTTTTGAATCATGTCTGTCGTTGTGCCACTAAAACCGTGGATCAAAAAAAACTTTGTTGCTGCATCCAGAATTTTTTGATCTTTTTCATGAGCTTTCGTTAAACCAGACATATTGACCTTATAAAAATTTTAGCGATTTCGTTCTAAGTGTAACTCATCGAAAAGTTCAAAATCGAGAATTGACGGAAATTTAATTAAAGAGTAGAGTACCGATCGGTACAGTACAGTAAATATCTACTCCGTGCAATGAATTGATGTTTAAGATTTAAGGTAAAAGATGAATACAAAGCCACTCATCGGTTTAGCAGGTGCAATATTTGCTGCAATGACTGTTGAATTTAATAACCGAATTACCAGCATTACTTTAGTCGACATTCGAGGTGCGATGGGCATTAGTGTCGACTCGGGTTATTGGGTTAACAGTATTTACGCAAGTGCAATGATTATTGGAATGATCCTGTCTACGAGTTGGGCAGTCATTTTCTCTATGCGCAGAGTTCTTCTTTTTGCCATAGGACTTTGCCTTTTTTCTAGCGTTTTAATCCCTTTTAGCCCAAATATCGAAATCTTTTATCTATTACGTGGCTTACAAGGGCTCGCCAATGGTTTAACCATTCCTTTGCTCATGGCCTGTGCGCTTAGATTTTTAGGACCTGATATTCGACTATGGGGTCTCGCCTGCTACGCATTAACTGCGACGTTCTTTCCCAACTTAAGTGCTGCACTCTCAGCTTTTTACTTAGATGTAATTGGATGGAAAATGATATTTTTCCAAACCATTCCTTTTTGTGCGCTAAGCGCTGCACTGGTGTATTTTGGTATTCCCCAAGATCCATTGAATTACTCAAGAATAAAAACTTACGATTGGATGGGTGCCATTTTAGCGATTATTAGCTTAGCGAGCCTGAGCACCATGTTATTGCATGGCAACCATTTAGACTGGTTCCATTCTCAATTAATTTGTGTATTAGCCTTAATTAGTGCAATAACTTTACCTTGGTTTTTCATACATGAATGGCGTTATCCGTCACCATTAATTAAACCGCAAATGCTCGAAATCCGAAATTTTGCTTATGCTGTTTTCGCACTCTTTTGCTTTGTCATTATTGGTATGTCCACCAGCACATTACCACTAAATTACCTTAGTGCTGTACATGGCTATAAACCCACTCAGACCATGTGGATTGGCTTACAAATCGCAGCATTGCAATTTATCTATATTCCTATTGTTGTGAAGCTTTTAAATCAAGCTTGGGTGGATAGCCGATATGTACACGGGTTTGGTTTACTTCTGGTCATTGCGGGTTGCCTAGGTGCAAGTCAACTTGATACCACATGGAATCAAGATCAATTTTATTTTTGGCATGCAATCTCATGTCTGGGGCAAACCTGTGTCGTGCTCTCGCTCTTAATGATGGGGACAAACAGTGTTCACCCAACTATGGCAATTTATGCATCCCCTATGATTAATACCCCGCGTGCTATTAGCGGTGTACTGGGTGTTTGTATTTTGGATTGGATCAATCGAGTGCGCGGTGAATACCATTCAACACGGCTGATTGAAAATACCGCCCAACATGTTTTCCAAAATATTCAAGGCCCTGTCATTAATCCACTTACTCCCCCTGTTCTGAACGCAAATGGTGCAGATCGTGTTTCAGGTGGTTTGTCTGCCCTAAATTCTGCGATTCAAGCACAACAATCTGTTTTAGTTATTAGCGATCAATATCTCATCTTAGCTGGCCTTACCGCTATTTTGTTTATTGTGATGTTGATTTTGCCAGTTCGAACTTATCCGCCACGTATTGCTCTCATTAAGTTAATGAATAGTCATAACTCAGGAAAATCTTTATGAGTACTCTCGAAGCCCAAGACACCACCCATACCGAACCGCCCAAGTTAACCAAGGTGCAATTTCTCAAAAAGCATTGGGTTATGGCTATTGCGTTTATTATTGTCTTAGCATCTATTTTTTGGGTTTTAAAACTTATATTTTTACCGTCTTCAGTTGTTGAAACAGACGATGCACGTGTAGATGTAGAGTACTCAACCATTGCCCCTAAAGTGTCGGGCAATATTGAGGAAATTTACATTAAAGATCACCAGACCGTAAAAAAAGGCCAACTTTTAGCGCGGATTGATGCACGTGATTATCAAGCTGCTTTGGCTGAGGCTGAATCTAATTATGCCAAAGCGCAAGCTGACCTGAGTGAAGCAATGCTCGCAGTGGATAGACAACCCACTGTTATTCGAGAAACTGAAGCACAGCTGAGAAAAGTAGAAGCCGGAATTAAACTCACAAAAGATAATACGGCGCGTTATGAGCAACTACAGGCACTTGGGGCCGAGTCTAGATTAATTACACAGCAATCTAAGACTACATTGACTGAACAATATGCTGACTTAGACAGCAGTAAAGAAAAAGTGATTGATGCACAGTATCAGCTCAACCAATACAAGATTCAGGTACAAGCCAAACAAGCGGCTCTTAAACAAGCACAAGCGGCGCTTGATAAAGCAAAACTGAATTTGAGCTATACAGAAGTACGTGCACCTATTGATGGCATGATTGGTCAAAAGTCAGCTAACGTAGGTAACTTTGTTGGCGCAGGTAATCCACTCATGGTGGTTGTTCCTTTAGATCAGGTTTATGTAGAAGCTAACTTCCGTGAAATTGAGTTAAAAAAGATCAAGATCGGACAACCAGTTAATGTCTATGTAGATGCTTATAACGTTGAGCTAAAAGGTGTGGTAGACAGCTTCTCTCCATCTACTGGCGCATTTTTCTCTCCGATCTCGGCGACCAATGCAACAGGTAACTTTACCAAGATTGTTCAGCGTCTACCTTTACGAATCAAGCTTATTGAAAATCAAAAAGACGTTAAATTATTACGCCCAGGTTTATCTGTTTTAGTCTCTATTGATACGACTAAATAATTAGTCTAAACCTTGGAATATGAGAGAAAAAAGAGACCTTTTACGGTCTCTTTTTTAATGATGAGTGTTAAAAAGTCTTTAAAACTTTTTGGTGTAGTTGACAAATAGACGATCTTCACCAAAGTCATTGCCATGTTTAACGTTGTAATCAATACGAATATATTGCAGAGCAACGCCTTTTAAGAACGGCTGTTGAAATGCATAGTTTAAAATCACATTCGATTCGGTTTCATGGTTTTTTTCACCATTGGCTGCTTTAAAGTCATGGCCGTAAACATATTTCACCATCGCATTTAAACCTGGTACATAATCTTTAAAGTCGTAGCCATACATCACATGATAAGACTTTTCATCTTCTTTAAAGAATCCAGTAGCGTTCCAGTTAATGAAATATGTCTCTGGTAAGAAGCCATCCGGTAATGGATAAGCCGACTCACCGATAATCTGTTGATAACCCAAACCAAAGGTATGGTTTTTTACTTTAAGAGTCTCTAGCACCCCGATGTTTTGCGCATCAATATCAAAAGTGTTGCCATCATCTTTTGCATTGAAGTACTTAAACTTAGAAGTAAGAGCGAAATTAGGTTGTTTCCAATTATGCTCAAGCCCTACATAGTGTTTGTTGTAGAGGTCTTCCAAATTACCAAAATAGTATTCACCCTTGAGTGACGGCGTAAATTGATAGCGCAGATCTATGTAATTTAAACCATCAGATTCTTTGGTAATGCCGTTCGCTGTAAAAGAAAACTTTTTAAAATCGTCTTCATTTCGTGGAGAGACTTTTTCAACCCGTCCAATTTCGGCATAGAGTTGATCTGAAAGTTGCGACTTAAGATTGGTTCCCCAATAAGAAGCAAGCAATTGTCGGCTGGCATCCACAGCCGTTACAGGCAGGTCTAACCAGAGTTCACCGACACTTAAGAGGGTTTTGTCATATCCTAGTTTTAAAGTTGCGCCGTATTTTAAGAAGTCAGAGGCTTGTGACTGAGTTTCTTTATTAAAAGGCAAAACTGTGTCCGCAACGTGTTTATCTGAGCTCAAGCGAATGGCATATTGAACAGAAGCATCGGCCCCAATCGTAATGGGCTTATCTGCAATTTGCAGAGGGGTGTCATGCATTTTCGATTTATAAAATAGTGATGCTGCCTGAGACCAACTACCCGTGTCTTTAAGTGCATCATTATCAAAATTACGGTTGATATAGGCATTCTTTAGCGTGAACTTCCATTCATCTTCGCTTTGTTGAGAGGTATCTGCTGCCCACAACAAGGAATGACCACTACAGATAAATAAAAGAGTAGAAAACTTTAAATATTCGATTTTTAAATATTTCATGAAATAAATCATCCTTTAATTATTGTCTGCGCCATCCTTTGGCACAGACATATATTTGTTCAGTGGAATCGTGTTGACTCAATTCGAAGCGACTAAAACTTGAGACCGATTTTTCTTTAAACGTTTAATGAGTAACAACGAAACCGCGGCACAAAATGCAGGTATCGCTAAAATACTTAAAATTTCAAAACTGGAGAGATTTAATGACATTAACCAGCCGCCCATAATTGACCCCACAATCGACCCTGAGCGCCCTACTGCGTTGGCCCAACTTACCCCTGTTGCACGGCAATGTGTTGGATAAAAACTAGATGCAAAAGCGTTTGCTCCCACTTGCGAACCACTAATTCCTGCACCTACCCCAAACATGGCAAACATCAATAAAGCCGTGTTTGCCTGTTCAATTCCAAACCCTAAACAAATCAGGAAGAATCCGCCAAAAACATAAGCCGTACTTAAAATTTTGGTTGCATCCATCTTATCCATTAGTAGGCCTAAGACAATCGCACCAATGGTTCCACCTATTTGGAAAATTGAAGTCAGCCATGATGCGTTGGATAAATTAAAGCCCTCATTGGTTAATAAAGTAGGCATCCAACTTGAAATCATATAAATAATGAGAAGGCTCATAAAAAAGGTAAACCAAATCAAAAAAGTGCCTAGAGCAAAGCCTTTATTAAACAAATCTTTCAAACTTGATTTTTCAACTTCATTGACTGTTGGAACCAAAGTTGGTGTGCTATTTAAATGCGGTGCGATACGATGAATAATCTTTTCAATTTTCTCGGTGCTCTTCTTTTTAAGCACTAAAAATCGAATAGATTCAGGTAATAAAAAATATAAGAAAGGTACGGTCGCTAAAGGCAACACTCCCCCAATGAGCAAAATACCGTGCCAACCAATATGAGGAAGTAGCTGAGCTGAAAAAATGCCACCAAGAGCAGAACCAATGGTAAAACCACAGAACATCATAGTCACTAAATTAGAACGGCGAGATGTAGGCGCATATTCAGAGGTCAAAGTAATTGCATTGGGTAAAGCCCCACCTAGACCCAAACCAGTGAGAAATCTCCAAATAATTAGGGTTTGTAAATCTGCTGAAAAAGAGGCAAAAACACTGGCAATTCCAAACATAATGACCGACCCAATCAAAATCGGTTTACGGCCTAATTTATCGGATAACGGTCCGAAAATGAGTGCGCCTGCCATCAGTCCAAACAAGCCAGCACCAAATAAAGGTGCCAAATCGGTTGCTTGCAACCCCCATTCTGCCTTTAAAGCAGGTGCAATAAATCCAACTGCTGCGGTATCAAAACCATCAATCGCAACAATTAAAAAACACAACCACATGATTAATTTTTGCAAAGACGATAGCGGTATTTCATCAATGAAACTTTGTACGTCTATAGAGTTTTGAGACATGAGAGCTCCTTTCGCCAATACATTGGCGTATATGCAATCCTTAGCAAAGGTGCCCAACTGTATTTTTTATTTAGGTTGAGCACCTATTTCAATAAATCAGATCAATTTGATTTATTTCACATTCACCGTAATTCCAGTCAGTCCAGTAATGTCTGCACGCATAACGTCACCTTTCACTACCGCACCCACGCCTTCTGGAGTTCCTGTAAAAATCAAATCACCTGCTTTTAGTTCAAATAGCGTAGACAAATTGGCAATCGTTTCGGCCACAGACCAAATCAGATGACTGACATCGCTGTGCTGTTCGGTTTTACCATTTACCGTTAAATGAATATCGGCACTATTGATTTCACCCGTTTGAGTAATCGGATGAATTGGGCCAACTGGTGCAGAAAAATCAAAAGCCTTACCGATTTCCCATGGTCGACCTTTTTCACGCATTGCCATCTGTAAATCACGGCGTGTCATATCTAAACCAACTGCATAGCCATAGATATAGTTCACTGCCTCCTCAACCGAGACATTTTTGGCATCTTTACCAATTGCAACAACCAACTCGATTTCATAATGAAAATTTGAAGTTTCAGATGGATATGGAATATCAACCGCAGCTGTATTTACCGGAACAATCGATTCAAGGTCATTTGGTTTACAAAAGAAAAATGGGGGTTCACGGTCTGGATCATACCCCATTTCACGGGCATGAGCAGCATAGTTACGGCCAACACAATACACACGGCGTACTGGAAATTTATGCGCTGAGCCGTGAATAAATAGACCCGCAGTGGTCATTGGTTCAAAAATAAATGACATATATGAATTCCTTCTATTAAGTTAATCACGACTCAAAATGCATCGGCCTGCTGTTCAGGTGCTGCTTTTTGAAATGCTTCTAAGGTCATGCAATGTTGGTAAATTTCATTAATGTTTGGATAAGCCGACAAATCGACTTTAAAACGCTCGGCAGAAACTACTTGTGGAACTAAATAGGCATCTGCAATGGTCGGTTGCTTGCCATAGCAGAACTTTTCGCGATTCTGGTCTTGTTCCAAAATATGTTCTAAAGCAGCAAATCCATCTTGAATCCACTTGGCACACCATGCATTGATTTGTGCATCATCCAGCCCTAAATACTGGCGTAAATATTCAAGAACACGCTTGTTGTTTAAGGGGTGAACATCACATCCAACTAAAGCAGCAATGGCACGAACTTTTTCACGACCCAATGCATCTGTAGGCAATAAAGCGGGTTCGGGATATTGTTCTTCTAGCCATTCGATAATGGCTGGACTTTGCAATAAGTTTCCAGATTCAGTTTCAAGTATCGGTACAAATCCTTGCGGATTTAAAGCTTTAAAAGCAGCTTGATGGTGTTCATTTTTAGCGAGTGAGATATAAGCTGCTTCATAAACCAAACCTTTAAGGTTCAACACAATGCGGGTTCGATGCGATGTACCGCTACGGAAAAAGCTATAAAGTTTCATGCCACATTCCCTTGATAGTTTTTCACTGCATCAAGGCAGTTATTGACATTCCAGCCATATAACCATTCCATTGCATCATAAAAACGTTCAGTAGGACGCCCACGCCACAAATCATTGCGAACCAAGCGTTGCACACCTTTGGCATGGTAAATTTTGCCCATTTCACGTGAAGACAAAACAATACGTGCTGTACGTGCCACACGTGCTTTTTGATAAATATCAAAAGCTTTTAAAATGTCATGGTCGGTAACACGTAACGCTTCACCTAAAGTGACGGCGTCTTCCATCGCCATACATGCACCCTGCGCCATATATTGCGTGGTTGGATGTGCTGCATCACCAAGTAATGTCACACGGCCAAAAGTCCATGTTTCAATCGGTTCACGGTCTGCAGTTGCCCAGCGGCGCCAGCTTTTAGGTAACTCAATCAATTGGCGAGCTTTCGGGCAAATTCCTTGAAAATAAGACAGCACTTCTTCTTTAGAACCATCGGTTACCCCCCACTGTTCTTGCTCACGGCTATGGAACGTCACTACAACGTTATATTCCTTTCCACCGCGCAGTGGATAATGCACAAGGTGGCAATTTGGCCCGACCCAAATACTTGCTGCATTCCATTTCAAATCTTCAGGAAACTCGCTTTCAGGTACTACAGCACGGTAAACCACATGACCTGTAACCAATGCTGGGTCACCCACATAGGTATCACGCACAACGGATTTAACACCGTCAGCACCGATAAGTGCCTGACCATGATATTGCGTACCGTTTTGATCAGTAATCGTTACGCCAGCATCACCTTGGTCAACTTTTTGAATATGACAATTAGTGATAATTTCCAAGTTGCCGTATTTTTTAGCACCTTCCACTAATGAACCATGAATATCGGCACGGTGAATCACCGCATATGGGTTACCAAAACGTTCACGGAATTTTTCATCGGTTGGAATTTTGCCGACCTGATATTCATCAATCGCATCATGCATGACCATATAGTCGGTATAGACCGCTTTACTGCGAGCAATTTCACCAATTCCCAGCGCATCAAAGGCATGAAATGCGTTCGGACCTAATTGAATTCCAGCACCAATTTCACCAATTTCAGGGGCTTGTTCAAAAACCTGTACCTTAAAACCTTGTTTTGCTAAAGCGAGTGCAGCTGCAAACCCGCCAATGCCGCCACCAGCAATTAATATCGGTTGTTGAGTATTTGACATGATTTATATCCTTATAAAATATTCTATTTACTGGCGCTCACGCACAGAGTACAGACCCAATTTCCGTTGTAAGGGCGCTTCATCTGCAATAAACAAATAGCATGGTTGATCTGAGGTATTGATTAAATCAATATGTGAAAAACATGGTGCACATGCCGTATCAGCTTTATTTAAATTGAAATCTTTCTGATCAATTTTGACTTGGAGCTGACCGTCAATCACATGAAAAATTTGGGCAGTAGAGCGTGGTTGGAGCTGTAAAGTTTCATTTGATCTGAGCATTAAAGCGGAGTAACCAATAATATTTTGGCAGTCATTACCAGTTTCAGGATTGATGTAAGTCACCTGAATTGGGGCTTGATGGTTTTTATCATCGGCAAGCGCATGCAAAACTTTTTTGGTTTCTTTCCAAGAGTAGCGCATGATCGGATACGAGGCATTTTCACGGGTAAAATGTGCTGTTGGTACAATGCCCGTTCCATAATGATGAGCATTTCCAGCACTGGTCACTTTTTGAATTTCACCCGGTTGTACATAAGAAGCTTCCATGTAATAAACCAAAGGTAAATCCAGTACATCTAACCAGATCACAGGCTCATCGCCATCATGTCCATGTTCATGCCAAAGCCCTGATGGTGTAAGGATTAAATCCCCATGCTCCATCATGCATTTTTGACCTTCAACAGTCGTATACGCACCTTTACCCTCAACAATCAGACGTACTGCATTTGGGGTATGTCGATGTGATGGTGCCCACTCTTTTGGCAATAAAAGTTGCATGCCAAGATACATGACCGAACTGGCTTTCATATTTTCCAGACCATGTCCGGGATTAGCTAAAACCAATACACGGCGTTCAGCTTTTTCAATTGGTGTTAACTCACCTGCTTCGAGCAATAAAGGTTTAATATTCTGAAAATACCAAGCGGTTGCTACGGTCTGCGGCATCGGTTTATGCGGAGGTAATACATTGCGTAAACTTGGCCATAAAGGGACTAAATTTGATCCTTCAAGTTGACCAAGATAACGTTTCGGTAAGTCATCTAGCGTTGCTAACTGTTCCATTTCAGATCCTCTATTTAAGGCCAATTTGCACAAGAATGCTTTGTACTTTTACGGCCTATTCTTCCTTGATCATCAATGTAACAATCGAAAATTGTTGAATCCATGCACAAAAAACAATAGTCTGTATTGATAAAATCAATACAAGGATATTAAAAAGTGTTTGATCTTGATACTCGGCTTTTACAAATTTTCTTTGAAATTTATAAACATAATAGTGTGTCTAAAGCTGCCGAACAGCTTGAAATTGGACAACCAACTTTAAGTATTGCTTTAAATAAATTACGTGAGCACTTTCAAGACCCACTTTTTGTCCGTATTGAAAATAAGATGCAACCTACTGAGTTATCTAAACAAATATATCCGCTGGTTGTAGAAATTCTGAACCGACTAAAACTGGTTCAAAACTACAATATTGAATTTGATCCACAGACCTCAAATTATCAGTTTAAAATCAGCATGACAGATATTAGCCATCTGGTTTTATTACCTAAACTGATCAATTATTTACGTGCCCATGCGCCTAACATTCGCCTAGAAATTGTTCCCATTGATGCCAATACACCAATCATGATGTCAAATGGTGATATTGATTTAGCCATTGGTTTTTTGCCTCAGCTTGAAGCAGGTTTTTATCAGCAAACACTTTTCCAGCAACGTTATATTTGCATTGCCAGTAAAGAACACCCGAGGCTTATAAGCACAACGCTTTCAGACCAAGAATTTCGCCAAGAACTACATGTTGATATTTTCGCAACGGGTGGGCACTACGTGCTGGAGCATGAGTTACAAAAACTGGGAGTAAACCGAAATATTCTAGTTCGCTTGCCAAGCTATTTAGGGGTTGGCTTGGTTGTTCAAGACACAGACGCGATTGCGACTATTCCTCATTATTTAAGTCAGGTGCTTTTAGTCAGAGGTGGTCTAAAAGTTTTAGAACCGCCTTATCATTTTCCGACTTATAGCGTAAAGCAGCATTGGCATGCACGAGTTCATCAAACACCAAGCAACCAATGGTTAAGGAGAGTATGTTTTGAACTTTTTTCTGAATAGAATATTTAATCAGACACTATTAAAATCTAATAAAAATAAAAAGACTTTGAGTAGAGGGATAAATTGCTCCACACAAAGTCTTTATAAAATCTTTTTTAATTAATCCAAATTCATGGCAACCGCTCTGGTTGCTTTACGCTTTCGCGTGACGAACAACCCACAAACAACCACAAGCGAAGTTACACCTAAAGATAAAGTGGTTTCATAACTATATGCTGGCGATAAGAACATATAAGCTAACACACTTAAAATAATAATAATCACAAACCAAGTAAGCCATGGGAATAACCACATTTTAAATGGTATTTCGGCTCCAGCTGCTTCTAACTTATGTCTTAAACGTAGTTGTGAGAACGCAATAACTAAGTACACCAGTAAAGCAATTGACCCTGTGCTTGAAAGCAATAAGCCAAATACTTTTCCAGGGAATACATAGTTAATAACACAACATACTAAACCAATAAAAGTTGAAGAAAACACAGCTATTGCAGGTACACCCGTATAATTGATTTTAGTTACGGCTTGTGGCGCTTCACTACGAGTGCCCAAACGAAATAGCATACGAGAGGACGTATAAATCGCAGCATTCATACAACTCGCAACGGCGATAAACACGACCGTATCAATGATGAGTTTAGTGCCCGGTACGTTCAAGCTCATTAAAACGTATTGGAATGTCCCGTATTTCTGTAAGTCCGGTGAACGCCAATCGACAAGTGAAACGGCAATAAACATTGAGACCACGAAGAAAAGAATAATGCGGTACAACACGAGGTTCGTTGCACGTCTAATTTTCTGTTTAGGGTTTGATGATTCTGCTGCGGCAATTGAGACAATTTCTACGCCAAAGAATGAAAATGCCGTAATTATAATTGCCGATAAAATGCCTCCCATACCGTGCGGCATAAAACCAGCATTATTGTATAAATTGGCAACACCGCTAACATTTTTAGCTAAAGGCCAAATACCTGAAATTGCCAAAATACCAATAATAATGAAACCGATAATGGCAACCACTTTAACTAAGGAAAACCAGAACTCAAACTCACCAAAACTTTTGGTACTAAAAAAGTTGGCTAAGCTTAGGAACACAATAAAACAGAACGCATAGATAGAAACTGAAACGTTCGGAAACCACGAATGTAAAATTTCAGCACCTGCAATGGCTTCTACAGGAATCGCAAGCACCCAAAACCACCAATATAACCAACCAATGGTAAAGCCTGCCCAAGGGCCAATCGCTTTACGAGCATATGTAGAAAATGAACCAGTGTCTGGTTCTAAAACGGCCATCTCACCTAACATTCGCATGACCAGAAATACCATAATGCTGGTAATCAGGTATGCAAGAATCACTGCTGGTCCGGCCTTGGCAATTGCAGAAGATGAGCCTACAAATAAACCTGCACCAATAACACCGCCAATACTAATCATTGTGATATGGCGATTTGAAAGTCCTTCGCCTAATTTTTTTGTTGTATCATTATTCATATTTCAATCCTTAAAAATATATCTATAAAAACAATCTATTACATGTTTAAAATCCTACGGTAATGAAAAAGGGAAAACTTATTGTTTTCCCCCTTGTTGCAATAATTAATTTAAAGTTGGCATTGAAAATTGTTTTGCTTCACGGACCTGAGCAGACGGCCAACGTTGCGTAATGGTTTTACGGCGTGTGTAAAAACGGACACCATCTGGACCATAAGCATGTAAATCACCAAACAATGAACGCTTCCAACCACCAAAACTATGATAAGCAACAGGTACCGGTAAAGGCACATTAATACCCACCATACCAACTTGAATATGGCTACTAAAATAGCGTGCTGCTTCCCCATCACGGGTATAGATACAAGTACCGTTGCCATATTCGTGGTCATTAATGAGTTGCATGGCTTCTTGCATAGTATTCACACGCATAACTTGCAGTACAGGACCAAAAATTTCTTGTTGGTAGCTGGTCATGTTCGGCGTGACTTGGTCAATTAAAGTCGGTCCAACGAAGAAACCTTTTTCATAGCCTGCCGGTTTTGCATCACGACCATCTACCACAATTTTAGCGCCTTGCTGTTCTGCACTTTGAATATAGGCTTGTACCTTGTCTTTATGTGCTTGGGTAATAAGTGGCCCAAAGTCGTTGCTTGCATCTGCATAGTTGCCGAACTTCAATTTTTTCATTTCTTGAGTCAGCTTATCAATCACGACATCGGCAACTTCATCACCAATCGCAACTGCTACTGACAATGCCATACAACGTTCACCTGAAGAACCAAAAGCTGCACCTAACAATGAAGTGACTACGTTATCAATATCGGCATCAGGCATAATAATCGCGTGGTTTTTTGCCCCACCTAATGCTTGGCAACGTTTGCCCGTGGATGTTGCAGTACGGTAAATATATTCAGCAATTGGTGTTGAACCCACAAAGCTAACCGCCTGAATACGAGGATGATGCAATAAGGCATCTACCGCTTCTTTATCACCATTCACCACGTTAAACACGCCGTCAGGTAAACCCGCCTGCTTTAATAATTCTGCAAGGTATAAAACCACAGAAGGCGCTTTTTCAGAAGGTTTTAAAATAAAGCAGTTACCGCAAACCAGTGCCATTGGGAACATCCACAAAGCCACCATGGCCGGGAAGTTAAACGGTGTGATCCCAGCCACAACACCTAAAGGTTGGAACTCGCTCCATGAGTCGATATCTGGACCGACATTTTTTGAATATTCCCCTTTTAAAAGCTCTGGTGCACCGCAAGCGTATTCAACATTTTCAATACCACGTTGTAATTCGCCTTGAGCATCATGAGAAATTTTACCGTGCTCTTGTCCAATCAAAGCGCAAATCTTTTCAGCATTTTGTTCTAATAATTGTTTGAACTTAAACATGACACGCGCACGTTTAATGACTGGTGTATCTCGCCATGCAGGAAATGCTTGTTCGGCTACCTGAACTGCTTCATTTACCGTTTGAGCATCTGCAATTTCGACTTCTTTACTAATTTCACCCGTCGCAGGATTGTAAACTGGCTGTTTTCTTGCCGTTTTAGATACAATTCTTCCTTGAATGAAATGCCCTAGCACTTTTTTGGCTTGTTCACTATGCGTACTATTTTCAGTTGAAACTTCTTCATAGCTAAAATCTTCTAGGCCATTTGTCATTGTTGTTACTCCTTACTACAATTAATTTTCAGATCAAACTGTATTTTTCATTTAGATTTTGAAGATGGGTCTGTTGGCATTACAGACCTCGGTAAAATGCCTAATAAACCTTAATTCACTTGATAAAGTGCATCGCCAACAGCATTCAATAAGCGGTCAATATCTGCTTCTGTACTGTTAAACATTGGGCCGAACTGAAGCGTGTCGCCTCCAAAGCGAACATAGAACCCTTCTTTCCAAAGTTTCATACCAAGCTCGAAGCCTCGGATTGTGGCATCGCCATCACGTGGTGCTAACTGCAAAGCACCTATCAAACCACAATTACGAATATCTAAAATGTGCGGCGCGCCTTTTAAACCATGCAGCATTTTTTCAAAAGTTGGCGCTAATGCCGCAGATTGAGCTAATAAGTTTTTCTTCTCTAAAACTTCAAGCGTAGCTAAAGCAGCCGCACAAGCGACTGGATGCGCCGAATAGGTATAGCCGTGGGTAAATTCAATGGCATGTTCAGGTAAGTCTTGCTGCATAAAGGCTGAGTAAATTTCATGGCTCGCCACCACACCACCTAAAGGAATGGCACCATTGGTTACTTGTTTCGCAAAGTTCAAAATATCTGGTGTTACCCCAAAATATTCTGCGGCAGTCCATGTTCCTAGACGGCCAAAACCAGTAATCACCTCATCAAAAATTAACAAGATGTCATGCTGATCACAGATCTCTCTTAAACGTTGTAAATAGCCCGTTGGCGGTACAATACAGCCCGCCGAACCAGAAATAGGTTCAACAATTACGGCTGCAATATTTGAAGCATCGTGTAGCTCAATTAACTTAAGCATTTCATTGGCAAGTTCTATCCCACCTGTTTCTGCACAACCTTTGGTAAAAGTTAAATTCGGCTGCAAGGTATGCGGTAAATGGTCTACATCCATAAGCTGACCAAACATTTTACGGTTGCCACCAATACCGCCTAAGCTTGTTCCCGCAACGTTTACACCATGATAGCCACGTGCACGACCAATCAATTTGGTTTTACTTGGTTTACCTTTAATACGCCAATACGCACGTGCCATTTTGATCGCCGTATCTGCCGACTCTGAGCCCGAGTTGGTAAAGAAAACATGTTGTAATTTTTCAGGCATGTGTTGAACAATTTTATCTGCCAGCTTAAAAGACAATGGATGACCAAACTGAAAAGCTGGTGAGTAATCGAGCTGACCTAATTGTGCACTTACCGCTTGTTGAATTTCAGGAAGCGTATGACCTGCACCACAGGTCCATAGACCTGAGAGTGAGTCATAAATTTCACGACCAGAATCATCAATTAGGTATGATCCTTTTGCGCCCACAATCATGCGCGGATCTTTAGCAAAGTTCCGATTTGCAGAGAAAGGCATCCAGTGTGCCTGATAATTTATGTGCATATTATTATTAGTTTGAACCGCATCCAATGTATGCTCTGAGTCGCTGAATTTATCCGTATCAAACATAACCATTCCTGTTTATTTTCAAATTATGGTTTTGAGTGTACATAGCGTGATAAGTTTGATAAATTCAAATTATCTTGAGTTTAGATTTAAAAAAACAAAACTAAATGAAACCTAAAAAATTAAATCAAGTCACTGATTTTGATATTAAATTACTTAAAATATTTAAAACGGTTTGCGACTGTCATAGTTTTACATCTGCAGAAAGCATTCTTGGCATTAGCCGTTCTGCAATTAGTTTGCATATGAGTGATTTAGAAAATCGTTTAGGTATTCGGCTATGTCAGCGAGGCCGTGCCGGATTTGCCCTGACCGATGAAGGACGGAAAATTTTAGAATATATAGAAGTGCTTACGGCAGCCATTGAAGACTTCCGCTCTAAAGTCAACCAAATGCATAACCGCCTTAAGGGTGAGTTTAATATCGGTATTATTAACAATCTTGTGACTATGCCTAGAGGCTATATCACCAATACGTTGACCCAACTTGCAGAGGAACATGCCGAAGTGATTATTAACATTAGTATGAGCACCCTTTCAGATATTGAATGCCGTGTGCTCGATAACCGTTTGCACGCAGGCGTTATCCCCCTTGTGACGCCATTGTCTGGTCTAGACTATTTCGATTTATATAGCGAGAGTTCATTTTTATATTGCGGCAAAAATCATCCGTTGTTCAGCCAGTGCAGCAACATAAATCTAGATGAGTTAAAAACATGGCAAGCAGTCCTTCCTAATTATGCCATCACACCAGAAGCAGCAAAGTTGCACCAACTTTTAGACTGTAAAGCGACGGCAAGTGACCGTGAAGGAATTGCATTTCTGATTTTAACTGGAAAATTCTTGGGTTTTTTACCCGACCACTATGCAAAAAAATGGGTTGAAGATGGTTTTATGCAAGCTGTTTCAAAAGAAAAAATGCATTACAGCACCCCCATTTGTTTAATTACTCACAAAGGCAAAAACCATAATATTATTTTAAAAACTTTTATGGAGATGCTTGAGAAGCGGATTGTTGCGGGTTAAAAATCTTTGTTTTTTAATTTATTGAGCTCAAACATTGCATTTTTATATTCAAGGTATGCTTTTTCACTAATTAGAACCACAGCATCTTTCTCTTTTCGTGTAATTTTTACGGCGTAACCTAACAGCACTCTTTCCATGACCTTTGAAAATTGTGATCTTGCATTAGCATAATTAATTTGTTCCACAATATTAGTCCTTCTCAAATAAAAGAAAGCCACTTCTGATATTAAAGTGGCTGTGATTACATTAAAAATTGTATCGACCTAATAAGTTGATTCGAGATAGTTTCCCTTCTAAATCTGAAAATGTTTCTCTCTTCCCATAGGTGTATTCAACACCGAGATCGACTTTCTCAACAGGCGTCCAAAATAAATTGACGCTTGCATTGATTAGCCTTTTATTTTGATCAGGATTATTTTCTGAAAAATTTGAATCTTTATAGATAAGACTACCAGCAGACAAAGAAGAGCGTAAATTTTCATTCCATTTGCGTAGATACCCTAACTCAATAGAATCAAATTCACTTAAATACATCCGATTTTGATCAAAGTAGAAGGCATCATTATCTTTTGAATAAAGCATGTAACGGTTATCGCCAGCGATGTGATAGTAATTAAACACAACTGAGTCATTTTCGGAAAGCTTATACTTTGTGCCTAATCCAGCACCCCAAGCAAGTTTAGTTTGCTCTTCATTCGTGTCAGAAACTGCTCGATTTTCATGAAGCATGCCATGCAATTGAACCAAAAAATCTGGATTTTTAAATTCATATCGCATGGTTAATGCAGGAAAACGGCTTCCACCTTCTACATTTTTATTTTCAACATCACCGCCTTCCAAAGCGAATAATAATTTTTGTTTGGCATCAACGATGTGCTGATAACGGATTTGAATATTACGCTGAGTTCCTGTGCCCATCGCACCTGTAAAATCAACCAAACTTGGAGCTGTATCACTATTCACAAAAGGTGAAGTCGTCTGACCAATTAACCAATTTCCTAGTGAAATATAAGCGTGTCTAACCCGAACCGAACCATTACCGTTATCTCCACCACTTCCCATGAAGTCGGCTTCTAGCTTTCCAACCAAATCTCCTTTCGAGGTGGGCTTAACAATATCCACCCCTACACGTGAAGTCGCGGCAGAAACATTTAATGATTTGCTTGTTGAGTTTGAATTATCTAATGGTATTGATCCTGTCTTATTCGCAATTGAACGCGTTGAACCTTCAAAATCATATGCAGCATCAACACGTATATTTCCATAAAATTTAATTTTAGTCTGTTCAGCCGAAACAGGCTTGTCAGTGTTTGATGTTTTGTTTTGACTCAATTCAGGTGCTTTATTCAATCCGCTATTTTGATTTAAATTCTGCCTCTCCATGAGATAATCTATTTGCTGTTGTAGTTTAATTATTTTTTCATTTAGCGCTGAGTTATCTTCGCTTTCAGCTTTGGCTTGCTGCAAAGTAATACTCATTAATAATGATAAAGAAATTATCCCTTTATATTTCATGTCCTTTTCCTTTAGACGAAATCACATAGACCGAATTGAAATTTCCTATTTTTCAATCAGTAAAATAATGATTATTGAATTAACTTTAGATAGGCTAACGAAGCTCAATCATTGACTTCGCTAGTTCCCTTTGTGTTTGAATGGTTTTGAATAACCTTATTCCGGTAATTCACATCCTTTTTGTTTTAAGCTGTTAATCACCCAACTACGATCATTTTCACCTACGGCGATTTGCTCTAATTGCTTTTGTTCAGCGGCATGTTTGGCGCTTGCTTTCAGATAAACTTCTTCAACTTCTGCATAAGGCACGCTTAAAAGCCCATCTTCATCACCTAAAATTAAGTCTCCCGGTTCAATTACCATTCCATTGATTGCGATAGGGACATTAATTTCCCCCGGTCCGTCTTTATAAGGTCCTCGATGTGATACTCCTGCTGCAAAAAGTGGAAAATCTCCCTCTCCAATGACAACTGAATCACGAATAGCGCCATTAATAACGATGCCAGCTATACCTTTCTTAATAGCATACGCAACCATCATCTCTCCAATTAATGCATTGGTTAGATCGCCACCAGCATCAACCACAATGACGTCTCCCGGTTGGGCGATATCAATAGCATAGTGCAACATCAAGTTGTCACCCGGACGAGCCTTAACTGTAATGGCAGGCCCACAAAGATATCCCTTTTTATGCATTGGTCTTAATTGAGCCCCACCTGAAGTCATCCGGTTCATTGAATCACTTACATTAGCGACTGGTAGATCTCGATATTGCTCAATCCATTTTTGCTCAACTTTTCTGTCGTTTTTTAGCACTCTAAAACCAATTGCCATAACTTTTCCCTTACATCAGTTTTCTTGTGCAAATTAATATGACAGTATTTTTTTGAAATGTCATTTCATTTTTAATTAAATTTAAACTAAATTTGAGCTGAATTTCACTCAATTTTTAAATTTAGTTTTTACTATTGACTATTTTTTTGAAATGACGTTTTAATAATGTGGATTATTAAGGACGTATTTTGCTCAAAATACTTAAATGGAGTGCAAGTCAAAATGAAACGTAAAGTTCTTATCACGGGGCCAACATTAACTTCAGATGCGTTACTGTATGCTCAGTCCCATGATATTCAGTTGATTCCAACTGAACCCTACATGGCAAAAGATGAAATGGAAAAACTCATCCATGATGAACAACCTGATGCAATCATTGTTCGAACAGGCAAACTTTCTAGAGATATGATTTTTGCTTCTGATAATTTAAAAGTGATTGCAAAACATGGTGTTGGGTTTGACACAATTGACACTCAAGCTGCTGCTGAACGAAAAATTCCTGTCACTATTGCAGTAGGCGCAAATGCACAATCTGTTGCCGAACACGCTTTTGCACTCATGTTTAATGTTGCGCGACAAGTCACATGGTTAGACCAACGTATTCGAGAAGGTCATTGGGACAAAGCAAGTGCAAATGGCGTGGAGTTATATGGTAAAACACTGGGCTTAATTGGTTTAGGGGCAATCGGTAGCATACTCATGAAGTTAGTGGCTCCCTTAAACATGAAAGTAAAAGTATATGATCCGTTTTTACAAAATTTGCCAGAGCTCGATTATGTAGAACAGGAACACGACTTTGAAAAACTTTTAGAAACCAGTGACATTATTAGCCTACATTGCCCACTTACAGCAGAGAATAGACACTTATTTTCTCATGCCCAATTTGAAAAGATGAAACGCTCAAGCATCTTAATCAATACCGCACGTGGTGAATTAATTGATCAAGCTGCATTAGTTGATGCATTAAAAAATAATAAAATTGCTGGTGCAGGTTTAGATACCTTTTCTTCAGAACCACCAGAAAAAGATAATCCACTATGGGAATTACCTAACTTGGTTGTGACTCCCCACATAGGAGCAAACACAACAGATTCACGTAATCGCGTCGGTCTTTTAGCACTTGAACAGATTGTGAGTATTTGGGATGGCCAATTACTAAACCCACGAGCTATCGCTAACTGGAAGTTACTCAATAGCTAATCATGGAACTCAATTGTTTCTAAGCTTTTAGATGCGAGAACAATTAAAATACTGAATATAAAAAAGGATTTTTTTATGTCTACAGAATATTCTCAAGTAAGTGCGATTGAACGCGAAACGATGCGCAAGGTGGCGTGGCGATTACTGCCTTTTTTAACACTTTGTTATGTCATCGCTATTATTGATCGTGGCAATATTGGTATGGCTTCATTACAAATGAATGAAGACCTTGGATTAACAGCTACTGCTTTTGGTTTTGCCAGTAGCTTATTTTTCTTTGCATATTTTCTATTTGAAGTACCCAGCAACCTCGCCATGCAAAAATTTGGAGCAAAAGTATGGATTGCTCGAATTATGGTGACGTGGGGAGTGATTACAGCCGCAACAGCATTCGTTGAAAGCTCTACATCATTATATATTATGCGATTCTTACTCGGTGCTGCCGAAGCAGGCTTTTTCCCTGGTGTAATTTTATATTTAACCTATTGGTTGCCTGCAAACTATAGAGCCAGAATGGTTGCAATATTTATGGTGGCAATTCCAGGTGCAAACTTTATCGGTTCACCACTATCTGGACTTTTATTATCGCTAGATGGCTGGATGGGCATGCGTGGGTGGCATTGGCTATTTATTTTAGAAGGTATCCCTGCCATTTTATTAGGTATTGCCTGCCTATTTGCACTCACAGATCGACCAGAACAAGCAAAATGGCTCAATAGCGAACAAAAAGCTTGGTTAGTTGAAAGATTACAGTTTGAACGCCAACAAAAAACCCCAATTGGCCATATTTCACTATGGCAACTTTTAAAGAATAAATATATTTGGTCTATGATCATTATTTATTCTGGTGCTTCTGCTGCTGGAAGTACAATGAGTGTTTGGGCACCACAATTAATTAAATCATTTGGTTTGAGTAATTTAGAAATCGGTTTAGTAAATGCGATTCCTTATGGCTTAGCTTCTATTGCAATGATTTTTTGGGGTCGTAGTTCTGATCGTAAAAATGAACGCCGTTGGCATACAGCAATCACACTATTGATGATCTCATTTGGTTTATTAATTGCTTTGTTCACGTCTTCACTTATTGGCACAATCTTTTTACTCAGTATCGTATTAATTGGTGCTTATTCTATGAAAGGTCCTTTCTGGGCTTTAGCATCCTCATGGATGTCACCGACTACAACGGCGGCAGGTCTAGCAGCCATTGGTGCATGTGCTAATTTAATTGGTGGCGGCATGATGGTGAATATCTATGGCGCAATTCATGATGCAACAGGAAGCCACGCTATTGCCTTACTTCCACTTGCAGCCTTAAATCTCGTGTCGGCTATCATGGTTTTTGTTATGTCTAGAAAGAAAGCTGTTTTGTTTAGCCAACCACAAAGTACTTCGTAAATAGCATACATAAAAAAGGGGCTAAATCATTAGCCCCTTTTTTATATCTACAATATTAGAATTAATTACGAATACTCTTACCACCTAAACTTTTGGTCAAATCATCTGCAATTTTGAAGAAAAAATCCCCCACAGATTTTGCAATTTCCGCAGTAAAACGACTTGATGGCCCCGAAACGACTAATGCTCCAACCACATCATTTTGAGCGTCAAATACTGGCAATGCCATTGAAGCAGCATGTGGTTCCGTTACACCCGTTGAATAAAAAGGTTCAGTTCTCGCTAAAACTTGTTCGTGTGTTGATCGCAATGCTTGAGCGCCTGCCGCCCCATCCATTGGTCGAACTTCGCCCGGCTGAATATGAACACGCAGTCGATGGGTAGAGTTCACTCTATATTGGCAAAGACGATATGCCCCATGTTTAACGTAAAATGAAGCAGTTTCACCAGTTTCATCAACAAGTTGCTGTAAACACGGCACCACATGTCTTTCTAGATCTAAAGCATCTTGATAAATTGTATTTAAACGCATAACTTCGCTGGCAAGCGTATATCTGCCATCCGAAAGACGGTTAACAAAACCAAAATCTTCTAGCGAAACGATTAAGCGCATGATGGTTGCTTTATTTAATTCTGTTCGTTCTGCGAGTTCTGCTAGGGTTAAAGATTTATCACCTATTCTAAAAGCAGTTAACAAAGTTAAAAGGCGATCAGCCGATGCATTTCCGCTTGTTGCTGGGTGAGGTTTAATTTTAACCATGTTTTTCCTACAATAGCTTGATATCAATTTTAATGTATTGAATTAGGTTTTTAACTTTACCATATTTCTTATATTTTAATTCTATCTCTAGACAGCAACTTCTTTCATTTATCAAAGTACTTAAAATATGAAGTATAGCCTCATTATTAGTATGCTTTACGACTAACAATGAGAGCTATATTAATTTCAATTTTAAGCGTGTATTACGCCTCTATCTTTTTGTTTTTACTACTTGACTTGAATAGATAAAATATAAAGCAATCCCTAGGCAGATTAGCGCTCCTAATCGATACGGTGAAAAAGAGAGCATTTCATTACCAAACCAGCCAAAGTTATCAATCAAGATACTCATCAAAAGTTGTCCAAAAATTACAGCTACCGTAGCTACGGCAGCTCCAATTCTTTGCATGGCCATTACCATAATGACAATATACGGCACTCCACACATAGCACCCAACAACTGCCATTTGGGAACATCTAACAAGGTTAAGGTTTGTTTAGGTTCAAAGTAAAAAATAAGGAGTGCTGTAATTAAAGCACCGACCGAGAAAGTCAAAAAAGCACTACGAAATACACCAACCTTAGCTCCAAGTTGACCATTAATTGCAGCTTGCACACTCAGTAAAGCACCACCAATGACGGCGAGAAGAATCATTAAAATTGTCATGCGCGTCTCCTATGCTTTTGCGACAAGTACAAGTGCAACAACAATAAAGATGAGTGCCAAAATTCGTTTACGGTCTACCTTTCGGTGTGGAGTCCCCAACAAACCATAGTGGTCGATGATCAGACTTTTAGACACCTGCCCCGCTAAAATGCCTATCATCGTCATGGCAATACCGATAATTGGAGTGGTAATGGTCAAAATAATGACGTAAGCAGGGCCAAGAACACCACCGAGTAATTGCCAAGAAGGAAGCGTAAAAAATGAAGGACTATTACGTGGACTAAAAAACAGCATGAGTAAAAAGGTAAGTGCTGCACCCACGCCAAAAATACTAAACGTGGCCCACAACTCACCCACCTCCTTTCCTAACGGCCCTAAAAGCCCTGCTTCGACCGATAGCCCCATTCCCCCTAAAATCGTTAGGAGTAGTAATAGAATTTGCATCTACATTGCCTCTTCTGTATCTAGGCAACGAATACTAAAGTAGCCAATTCATCAGAAAAACAGCATAATTCATGAATCACTTTTGCAGAAATTGCACAAATGGATTTAACAAATTCGATTGATATCCGCACGCTTCGCTTCTTTATTAGTGTTTATAACGCACAAAACTTCTCGAATGTAGCGCGTAAAGAAGATGTGTCTGCATCTATGATTTCTCGAACCATCCAACAGCTTGAAGATGCATTGGGACAGCAACTTTTCTACCGTAATACGCGAGCAATCACACCGACCGAATCGGGCAAATTATTTTTTGAATATGCAAAAAGAATTACCGAACAATTTGATGAAGCACAAAAGGCATTACAAGATAAAACTATAGAGCCATCCGGACTCGTCCGAATTAATGCCCCTATGTTTTTTGGTCAACGGCATATTGCGCCGTGGTTGGCAGGTTTATCAGAACGTTATCCAAGACTCTTAATAGAACTAATACAAACCGATGAATTTATAGATCCGTTACGCGAAAGCACCGATTTAATATTTCGCATTGGAACGCTGACCGACTCATCATTTCATGCACGTATTTTTGGTACACAAAAGTATCATTTGGCCGCCTCTCCTCAGTATGTTGCCGAATATGGTGTTCTTGATCAGCCAACAGAACTTAATCAACACAAATGCTTAGTCTATAAAGGTTTTGAAGGTCCTAACCGTTGGTTAGTGAGAAAGCCCAATGAAGAATGGATACATTATCCAATTACCCCCTTACTTTCTTCAAACAATGCCGAGAGTTTAATGACAGCTGCGCTTCATGGTATGGGGATTGTTTTATTTCCGGACTGGTTGATTGGCGAGGCTTTAAAACAAGGCGACTTAATCAAGCTTTTACCTGAATATGAAGTCGCGATTAAATCACAGCCCCAGCATATTGCAGCCATTTATCCAAATGTCCGCCATCCGCCACTCAATATTAGAGCAGTGATAGATTATTTTTCAGAAATCTATGGAGACACACCGTATTGGCAGAATTAATTTTTGATTTATAACAAATCTTAAAGACTAAGATGTATCAATGTTTTCCTATTCGTATACGAAAACTATGAGGACTTACATCCGTAATTTTAATCGTATATAGATATTTAAGCTGTTCTTGATCTTTTCTCATATCAATTTCAACTATCCCATCAGCTTTCTCACCAGTTATATCAACCTTATAAGAGTAAGCTGGTCGCTTAGGACTAGAATAATGGTCCGATCCAAAACTACGAATACTATAACTTTTAATTTCTCCAAATTTCTCACTTATAGTTTTATCGGTATATATCGCTGATTCAACTCTTTGAATATTTCCCTTATTGTTAACAACTAAATACCCACCACTAAAAATAAGAAAAATTACAATTAATAAAGCTATGTTTCGTTTTTTCTTCAAATCTTTAAATTCTATAAACATGTTATTTTAACGTTACTTAGAAGAATTAATTATACAAACTATAATGGCTTAATAGACCAATTAACAAATTTAATTTCAATTGGTAGATTTGGATTTTTCCAAAGGGATTGTATCTGTTCAACCTTCTTTAAATTTTCAATAGTAATTTTTCCTTCAACTTCTGCAACAATATTCCCATTTTTTCATTGTAGCTAACTGTTTGAATGGTATAAAAATAATTTTTTACAAGCTTTAGTACTTTATTTATCTGACTTCTAGCCTCTTCTCTACTTTCTTTAGCCCCGTATTGAATATCAATAGGCAGCTCACCTTTAGAAATTGCGTTTCCTACTACTATATTTCTCTTTTCATTCTGGCCATAACCTTTGACTCTGACCACAATTTTATATGTAGGCAAGTTTTCAATATAAATGCCAGCGATACGTCCTTTAAATTCTTCTTCAATAGCATCTAAGGCAGAGTTTCGGTTAGCTTCTAAAAATAATGCTTTATTTGCTTCTGCTGTGCTAACGCCATGCAATAAAGAATAACTATGGATGTCCTGCTCAATTCCTTCATTTGATGCAGCAAATGTACAAGATGATGAAATTAAAATTGTTAGCGCTAATATTTTTTTCATTTTTACCTTCTGGTCAAAAATAAGACTTAAATATAGCGATATATTGTTTATATAAAAACCAACCAAAATTGAGGCGAAAGCCAAATCCCCTAAAGATTTCCCTTAATATTTTATAAGTAAATATAATATTTTTAAGGAAAAGCTTGGAAATTACAGTTTCTAAAACAAAAAATTATAATCCGTTATTTTTTGTTTATTTTCTAAGTTAACCACACATACTAGCAACTATTCTTTTAGTTTCTGGGTTGATTACTATAGTGACTCTGTCGGGGCGAAATTCTTCTGTAACTGGCTCCCCAATGTAAGCACTTCGATAGACTCTTGCATTAGTCATCGATAGGATCTGCTTTTCTGTTAAATCAGTTTTACCTATGAGATTCTTAGCTTTAACTGGATCACAATCAAAAGACGCATCCCATTCTTTACTTTTGCTAGGTACTAGAGGCTTAGATTCTATCTTTTGTTGCTGTTCTTGAGCTTGTTTAGGAGCTTCAGCATTTAATACATTATTTGAGCAAGCTGAAAGTAGGCTTATCACAAGCCCCCAAAGAATATACTTTTTCATATTTCTAAATACTAATTATCTATTTAGAATCAATATATCATAAATTAGAAAGGTAACCCCCCGCCCACAGCCCATATAGCATAGGGCTTACTGTATTGTTATAATCTATTAATTTTTAAAATAAAATCAGTCAATTTCTTTTTAGCGTAAAGAATTGAAAGACAAATATCATACATCACAAAACTTGCTTAAGCGTGAACACTTCATCCATATTTCTAGAATATTTCTCCACTTTTTTCCCGCTCTATGTTGAAAATATTTTACCAAAATCCCCTCTACTCACCACAATTTAGTAATTTTTCCGTAGCCTTAATAAGAATATCAGTTGGGCTATTCTTTTTAACAACTGGTTATAACAAGCTATTTGTAGAAAAGAATCAGCAAATTATGTTGGATACTATAATTCATGCAGGAATACCATTTCCTGAATTCATGGCTGTCTTTGTGTCTCTTTGTGAGTTTGTACTAGGGCTATTGCTTACCATCGGGCTGTTTACTCAACTTTCTTGTTTGATCTTAATCTTTATTTGTTTTATTGCATTCATCACAGTAGGCATCTATACAATTCCATCAGGACTAGATTTAATAACTTGGACAAGTTGGTTTTTTTATATTCATGATCTGCTTTATATATTTATTCTAACTTTTATTCTTTCCAAAAAGCCTGATCCTTTAACTCTTGATCATTTGTTATTTAAAAATTATATGAAAATAAAAGTTCTGCTAATAATAAATCTTTAGCAGGACTTCCTATAGCTAAACATGTTCGACTAATAGAGACCAATTAACTGGTCTTTTTATATATAGATCACTCATAAAAAACCCACCGAAGTAGGTCATTTATATTCTATATAATAGCTGTTGCCATCAGAACTGTTGAAAACCATATTTAAAGTAGGGTAAATAAATTCACCTCTTAATAAAATATATTCAACTTTAGTTCTCTGAACTCTAGATGAATGATTGATTCTATTAGTATTTTCCTCTGTATAGTTTGCCTGTGCCCTTGTTTCTTTTCCTTGGTAATCAATAATTGTAATGTCTTTTAGCATTTATATGCTCCAATTTAATTAGACATATTATGCTTAACAAAATTTTTATACTATCAATATTTTGTAGGCAACTAATTTAAATTAATTTTTAAAATTTAATCATCTGTACATTGAGAAAATTTATATATGTGTGCTTTATGTACCCCTACTTGAAATTGAGATAGGATAATTTCTAGTTTTAAAGGATAAGACTCAACAGGTTACATATAATTGATTTTATTTACGAAATATACAGTCGAAATAAAGTCCATTTCTATGACATATCAACACATATCAGTCTTAAAACAACCGTAATGTAAAGTGATTTAAAGCGTAGTATGAACTTTCCTTAGTGAAGATAAGAAGATAAAAATGTCAGGTTTTAAAAGTTTTTCTCAAAATACAACTAACAACGCTAATGTCGTTAAAGCCCAAATGAATAAGCATTCTGCAACACAACCATCTACTGAAACTCAACCATCAGAAGTTCCTGGCACCGTAAAAGATCTGCCTGAGAATAATGATCAACCTGATCCAAATAACAAATAATTTCTTATTAACAGTGCCTTGGAAGTTATTTTGAGGTCTTGCTACTATTAAGAATAAATTAGTGCACTGATTTATTATACTATTAACTACTTTTATCAATTTGATTTGTTTAGTTATTTTAAGAAATTGCAGCCATTCATTCCAGAAAATTGATATGACTAGTCTCTCAGATATGAGGGGCTTTTTTAATTGTATTTCTAGTTAACCAGTACTTACCCACTCATTAAAAAGAGCACCTCAGTGCTCTCTCATCCTTATTGATTTTTGTATAAGGCAAAATTTATTGCCCTTTCATATGCCTGTTCCTGTAACTCCGTATATACATAAAAGTGCTGTTCTGCTTTGGTAACAGGATTAATAAGTTTCATGGGTTCATAACTATGAGTATTTAAATCATTAGGATCAACATCAAAAGCTTCTAATTGCTGCTCTCTCCATTCTCCACTTAGTACACCACCTACACAAAGCCATTTCGTTGTATTGTCTGACATATCTAATCCATATTTTGGAGGTGTTTACATACCATAACACGCCGTTCTTTGAGCTGTATTATTTTTTTCATGACTAAAAAATCGATCATCTAATTAAATGACTTCTTCAGTAAAGTAATTTTAAGATCCATCACAATAAAAAAGCCCATCTTCCGATGAGCTTTTTAGTTAATTAAGATTATTAAATGCATTAGGCTTTAAATTCTGCTAATACAAAGTTTTTTACTATTTCATCAAAATTAGGTTTCAGAAGAGTTGGCTTGCTATCTTTTATAGTTTTATACCAATAACTCGCTGCAACTCCCATACTAATCAAAGCTAACAATTTCATTGCTCACCTCACTTATTGGGAAGAGTGAAACTTAAAGTATCATTCGTGTTTGTAGCGTTCCAACTCGTTTTAGGGTGGTTTCTGTATATTTTTTAAGCACTATGTAATAAATAAAGCCCATATCTTTGTGAGCTTTCTTTAAGGTCAGTAGTGCAATTTACTTACATCACATCCATTATAACGCAAAAAAGATTTATTCTTCGGTTTTAACTTCGTCTGTAGCTGGAGTAATTATAAATGGTTGAGTGAAGTAAACTGGATAATCCAGATTCTTATATCTAAGATTCAGCTTTTCCTGAAATTTCATAAAGTTTGCAGCTCTTATCATTTTTAAAATTTTTTCATCTTGCTCTAGATCACCACTACTCTTAGTAAGAACTACCTCAAATGAACCATTTTTATAAAGTTTTATACGTGCCTCTGCTGTTAGATCTTTTGGCGCTGATTTAGAAATATGAGTACTTGGAACTTTATCATTTCCATAGACAGACATGCCAAGAGTTAAAACAAATAGTCCTTTTACTAAATATCTTTTTATCATATTTTACCTATAGTTACGTTTACTCATATTTTTATAAATGCTAGGATTAAATAAATCATTGAATAACCTAAATAATATGAGCTTTAGTATTTATTTACCAGCTAAATCTTTTAAAGGGACACATAACAATACTATTATCGAAGGTAGTTTCGAATCTGGTTCATTTGAAGGCCATCTTTTCTTTAATGGAAATTATTTACTATTACCATCCAAGAGCTGCGGCAATTTGAACTGCTCCTATTGCAGAAGCTAGGAACAAAAAGATTGCAGGCACTTCTATAGCGACAAAAAGTCGCATTACTTGCCAAAAAATTACTTTATCATGTTTTCATGATAGATAAATTCTCTTAAAAAAATTAATAAAATTCTGTTTTAAAGTATCTTTCTTATTCATTGGAATGCCCAAACTTTTAATTCGCTCATCCAATTCATTATTTAATGGTTTAATAAATTGCATAAAGCTAGAGAAACACCAGAAAAATAAAAAACTGATAATTGCTAAAGTAAATATCCAAAAAACTAACCACTGATAAGTCCAGATAGGTAAATGAACAGCTCGATAAAGTAATAATAAGCAAATCGAACCTAATACTGATTGAGTAACTAGATTTGACATAAATTTAGAAAAGGCTTCTTGCCCGTTCTCACTTAAAATATACATAGAAAATTCCTAAAAATATTAATTTTCATAAAGTTAAAGTTATTATGTTTGCAAACATGTGAGTAAAGATAATTGTATTTTTAATCTTCAGCAAGATACTTAATAATTGTTATTCAACAAATTATATACTTTTTTACAACTGATTTTTTACATTAATTATGGTCTAATTCTTTTTAAATCCAAAGCGCCAACTTTTCCCAGTTAGCGCTTTTTTTGTTTACAATTTTCTGATTATTTTTTATAAAATTCTCTAGCGGTGTATTAAGCCAATGATCAATTTACAGCTTATTCTCAGCTAAAAATAACTGATTAATGTACCCGAACAAAAAAACCTCACCACCACATCCCTCTCTTCCAAACTTTTTGAGCTTAAAATCTGGAACATCAAGCCATCAATTAAGTTTAAAAAAAAATTGGCATCGGGCTTTAATGAATGAGTGTCCAAACTAAAAAACAAATCAAAAAGTTCTTTAAGCAGCTATTTTCTATACTCAATTGCCATGTGGTAGGCCTGCGAGTAAATCTGTTTAGTTTCAAAAATGGCTTTAAGTATGCTGTGCCGCCCAATTATGCCACCACACCTCAAGCAGTAAAACTAAGAAAAAAGAGACCTTTTATGGCCTCTTTTTCTAAAAAATAGAACTTGGTAAAAGATTTTAAATTTATTTTTTCATTAGTTTAAAAGCAACTACATAGTCACCGGGCGGTGTTTGCATAAAGTAATGGCCACCTGCAACAATAACAACATACTGCTCTCCATCAATAGAATAAGTCATAGGTGTTGCTTGTCCACCCGCAGGTAATTTGGCACTCCAGATCGACTTACCAGTTTTACTGTCAAAGGCATGCAAACGGTTATCAGTTGCAGCAGCAACGAATACAACTCCACCATCTGTAATAATAGGCCCACCATTATTAGGTGTACCAATATTAATAGGTAAATATGTTGGCAATCCAAATGGACCATTGTGCTCTGCTGTTCCCAAAGGTTTTTGCCAAATCACTTTCTTGGTGTTCATATTAATAGCAGTAACCATTCCATATGGTGGTTCATTACAAAGCACATTGGTAATTGGAGCATAGAATGGTTGAACATTTACTGCATAAGGAGATTCAGCCATTGCTGCAATTGAGCCATTTTTCTTAGCACTAAATTTCGGATCATCCATCGGTAAAATACCTTCTTGATCTGCTTTAGCTCTTGCAACCAACTGATTGTACATTGGGGTATTACTCCAGTTAGCGATCAAAATACCATTTTTAGGGTTATAGGCTATGCTTCCCCAATCACTACCACCATTAAATCCAGGATATTGAATCCATGGTTTATTAACCGTAGGAGGAGTAAATTCACCAACATAATATGCTTGTCTATATTTAATACGACAAAGCATTTGATCAATTGGTGATATGCCCCACATTTTTGATTCTGTTAAATCTGAAAACCCTAATCGAGGAATATCTACAGACCATGGTTGTGTAGGCGAACGCACATCATCTGGAATAACAGATTCAGGAGCTTGGCGCTCGACAACTTTTGAAATGGGTTTGCCTGTAATTCGGTTTAATACAAATGTTTGTCCTCTTTTTGTTGGCATAATGAGCGCTGGAACAATCTTTCCTGATTGATCTTTATAATCAAGTAGAGTTGCTTGTGATCCTAAATCATAATCCCATGCGTCCTTATGAACAGTTTGAAAGCTCCATTTTTTTACCCCTGTTTGAGCATCCAATGCAACAACTGCGGTAGAAACTTGATTTTCTTCTTCTGTACGTAAAGCGCTATAGTAGTCGGGCGCCGAACTTCCAGTTGGAACATAGACTGTATTTAATTTTTCATCAACAGTCATAACTGTCCAAGAGTTAGGCGTACCACGGCTATAGGTTTCACCTTTTGGAGGTAATCCATGTCGATTTGGTTGTCTTACATCCCAAGCCCATTTAAGAGAACCAGTATCAACATCATATGCACGTATTACCCCGGATGGTGCTGTACGGCGTTGGTTATCTTGAACTTTATGGTTGACTACAATTACTCCATTTACGACAGGGGGTGGCGATGTAACAGCCATGAATCCTGGAACTGTATGACCAATTCCTTCTAGCAAGTTCACATGTCCGTTTGTACCAAATTGGGGACATGCCTTTCCTGTTTTTGCATCTACCGCTATAAGTTGCATATCTAGCGTGCCTTCAATCACCTTTTCATGACATATTTCATTCTCAGGAATTACTTTTGAAGTATAGAACGTGACACCGCGACACACTGCAGTCGACGGTAATTTCTCGTAAGCTAAATTGTGTTTATATTCCCAAATTTTCTTACCAGTACGCGCATCTAATTTCAGCATGTTATTAGTAGCAGTACACAAGTAAAGAGCATCATTGACTTTAATTGGTGTTGTTTGGGCAGCCCACTTATTTTTTTTATCTACAGGAGGCATATCTCCTGTACGCGTTACCCAGACTTGTTTTAATTGATTAATATTTTCAGGGTTAATTTGATTAGTGGGTGAAAAACGGGTTGCCTGCACATCTCTTCCATAATACCGCCAATCACTATCTGGTTGAGTACTATCCGCATGGTATACATTTGAAGTATTTTGAGGAATTTGGCTTGTATCGAGAGAAGTGAAATAGGGATACCATGCTAATGCACCTGCTATAACAAAACATGTAACAATTAAGCCGGTAAAACTATAAGCAACTCTTTTTCGTATACCATGCGCAATATATGGCAGGAGTAAAGATAAAAAAATGCGAATACAGCTATGGTCGCTATACGAGGTATCCAGCCCCAAAATCTTGTACCAGACTCCCAAATTGTCCAAATGAGTGTGTACACAAAAACTATGCCAAAGATTTTAGCGCCTATAATCTTGTTTAGATACAGATATATACTTGATATTACGAGTAATAATCCAGTAATGCAGTAATACCAAGATCCATTTAATATTATTAAATATGCTCCACCACCAAACAAAGTCAGAGCAAACAATAACTGTATCACTGCATAAGCTTTTATAAAAAAGCTTGCACTCCCTATAGATTTAGAGCCCATTATTACCTCTTTTTAAATTATTTTTAAACATAATTCCAAGCCATATCTTTAAAATCACCGTATATAATTTCTATTCACAGTCACAGTATCTAGATTTAAAAATTTTGCGAAAGGTTAGGTGAATTTTAAAGGAATAGAGAGTGTGAATAATGCTTAAAAACAGTAAAAGATAGATTTTTCTACAGACAAATACTTTTACAAAGACACTATTAATTATAATTTTTTTAAAAAGCTAAACTATCGCTAAAAATGAAATTATATGTTGCATTTTTTGCAACATAAAAAAATAAATAAAAAATAACAATAGTTTATATTAATATTTTTATAAAAATGTATTTAAAAAATATCTTTCACTCTCTCAAAATACATGGTAAAAATCATATATAAAAAACAAATAGATACACAAAAATTTCTTAAAAAATACTCTACTAAAATATACATTTATTTTTCAAGCTATTACTTATTTTCAGTAAAATTACAAAAAATAAGCATATTATAGAAAAATAAAAATCTTAATTTTTGATGCAGCCCCTATGAAAGACCTGAACGATTTATACATTTTTTCCCTAATTGTAGAGCATGGTGGATTAAGCAAAGTTGAAGAAAAAACTGGTATAAGCAAATCCAAATTAAGCCGTAGATTATCTACATTAGAAAAAAATCTAAATATTAAACTACTACAAAGGGACTCTCGACAAGTCAAAATGACTGCTATTGGCGAACAAATTTATCAATATGTTCAATCTATGCTTAAAGAGGCTCAAAATGTTTATGATTTAATTGATCAATGTCAAGAGGAGCCAATAGGTACTATTAATGTGAGTGTTCCAATTGGAGTTGCAGAAAGACAATTACCTTTGATTGTTCCAGAATTTATGGAGAAATACCCTAAAGTTGCAATAAACTTTATAGTGACTAATAAAAAAATTGATATATTAAAAGAATCAATAGATATTTGTATTAGGGTCGGCTCTAGCAAAGAAGTTGATAACAATTTAGTAATGAGACATTTAGGCTATCTTGAATCCGTTTTAGTCGCTAGCCCTGAATATATTCAACGGTATGGAATACCTAAACATCCAAATGAATTAAATAATCACAAATTATTAAGCAACAACCTGGATAATGAAAATCAGATTTGGTTTTTTGAAAATTTAGAACAAAAGTTAAATACAAGTATAAAGCCATTTATTAAAGCTTCAAGCCTAACATTACTCATGTCATTAGCACAAGATAACCAAGGTATTGCTTTACTCCCTCTTATCAGATGCCGAGATTTAATAATTGAAAAGAAACTTATAGTTATTTTACCTGAATGGAAACTTCCTAAAGGAAATTTTCATATAATATTTCCACCTAGAAGTGGAGCACTTCCCGCATCTAAAGTTTTTCTCGATTTTTTAATTGAAAAAATGCCAAATTTAATCAATAAAATGCAAGCTATAACATAATTTATCTTTAATTTATTTAAATTTCATTCTACAAAATACGTTATTTCTATAATCTATTTTATGACTATAAAATATAAAAGAGGAACACTCGTATGTTCCTCTTTCTACATAAAATTTATTGAGAAAAACTTGATTCAAACTTTAGAACTTCTTGTATAGAACTTCTTTTTTCCAAGTTATATTTCAAATTGAGAATCTTAGGCCATTTCTCTAAGTCTATAGAAAAATAGTCACACCAATGAAGCATTACAAAGAAATAGAAATCTGCGATTGAGATTTCATTGCCGTTTAAATACTGATTTGACTGAAGTTTATTTTCAATAAAATCAAAATTTCTTGATAACTTGTGTTTGGATACTTCAATCCAAGGATCAATCTTTTCTTTGTAGAAAAAAGCAGAGAAATTTTTATGTATATCCATACTAATAAATGACAATAGACTCATCATTTCATAACGTTCAAAAGAACTAGATTTGGGTATTAGATTTTTCTCTGGAACCAAGTCAGCTAAATAAGTCAGTATTGTTGTAACTTCAGTTATGACTTTACCATTTTCAAGTCCAAGTGCTGGAACTGCCCCTTTAGGATTAATCTTTAAATAATCCAATCCGGATCCAGTGACTTTTGTTGATAAGTCTACAAACTCTGTATCAAATACTTGCCCTGTTTCTTTTAAAGCAATATGAATCGCCATTGAACAGGCATGAGGATAAAAAAATAATCTCATTGATAACAACCATTATTTAAATAGAAAAATAAAGGTAAAAATACAAATATGTACCTTTACCTTTTGAAATTATTTAAGTTTCTTATCTACACTCAGGCCGCCTGCGCCAAAGATAACAAGAGCCAGTAGACCTCCAGCCATTGAAATGTTTTTCATAAACATAATTTGGCTGTTCATATCAGAACCACTGTGAAATAGCACTGCTGCCACTAACGAGAAACCAAACAATAGAAATGCTGCAAGTCGCGTTTGAAGACCAATCAATACAAGGAAACCACCTCCAAACTCAACCAGAATTGCTAATGGCAATAATGCAGACGACACTCCCATAGACTCCATATATCCAGCATTACTCGAATATTGAAATATCTTTCCTAATCAGGATAAGACAAAAATTACAGCTATCATTACCCGCATTAGAAGTGATGCAAATCCAAATACTTTTGGATGTTGGATAATTTTTTCGATTGCGTTATTTATTCTAGTCATGATTATTCTCTCTCAGTTTGGAGCAGGAATAGCAAACATTTGTGGAATACTATTAATTGCTTTGCTAATTGATTGAGAACGAGTTGGAAAAGCCATTCCTTCAGCACGTACTACAAATACGTCTTGTATACCTAAGAAATTAAAAATATCTTTTAAATAAGATTCTTGATGATCCATAGGAAATTGATCACCATAAGCACTACCGCGAGCACTCACAATAATCACTTTCTTACCTGAAACTAAGCCTTGTGGCCCATTCTCTGTATATCTGAAAGTCCGACCTGCAATTAAAATTCGGTCTATCCATGCTTTCAATGTAGTGGGAATACTCAAGTTGTACATCGGTGCCCCTAGTACAAAAATATCTGTTTCTTCAAATTGTTGAAGAATACGTTCATCAACTTGTGCTTCTTCACTCAAACTATCAAAGTGTTTTGAAAAATGTGGAAGTGGCTCTACATGCAAGTCACGATAGGTTACCTCTAAAGGCCCATGTTTTTTTAACTCTTGAACAACTGCTTGCCCAATCTCCCGAGTAGCCGAGAATTCACCGAGAGCACTTGAGTCTAAATGTAAAAGTTTCATTTCATACCTATAAGGGTTTTAAGTCGTGAAATGAGTTTATTCGTTTTATATTTGCCACTTAAGCCCTATAATCGGGAACATATGTTGCAAAAAATGCAACCAACAAAGATAAAGTTCGAAGTAAGATAAATTATTGGTTCATTAAGGTTAAAACACCGATGAAAGATTTAAATGATTTATATATTTTTGCTTTAATTGTCGAACATGGTGGTCTAAGTAAAGTAGAACAAAAAACAGGTATATCTAAATCAAAATTAAGCCGAAGACTCTCAAATTTAGAGAAAAATTTAAACGTTAAATTATTACAACGAGACTCGAGACAAATTAAGCTTACGGCAATCGGCGAGCAGATTTATCAATATGTACAATCAATGCTTTTAGAAGCGCAAACTGTTTATGACTTAATAGATCAGTTGCGCGGCGAGCCGATTGGATCAATTACTGTAAGCATTCCTATAGATGTTGCAGAAAGAATTATGCCTCTCATTCTTCCTGAATTTATGGATAGATACCCCAAAGTAGAAATCAAATTTATTGTTACCAACAAGAGAGTTGATATTCTTAAAGAATCTGTCGATATCGGGATCCGTATTCGACAGAACTTAGATAGCGATCACAATTTAGTGATGAGACATCTTGGTTATACACAATCAGTATTAGTCGCCAGTCCACAATATCTCAACCAATACGGTACACCTACGCATCCTAGCGATCTAAGTAAGCATAAATTATTAAGTAATATCGAAAATGAAAATCAAACTTGGTTCTTTAGCAATCAAACTATTAATGAAAACGTAAGTTTGCCTATAAAACCATTTATCAAAGCTGCAAGTTTAACTTTGCTTAATTGTTTAGCTACCGATGGAAAAGGTATCGCTTTGCTGCCTTTGTTAAAATGCAAAAGCCTGATATTAGAAAAGAAACTTATCGTCGTTTTACCTGAATGGGAACTTCCAACTGGAAATTTTCATTTAATCTTTCCATCTCGGAGCGGTGCTTTACCAGCATCAAAGGTTTTTCTTGATTTCTTAATCGAAAAAATTCCTCCTCTACTTAAAGAAATGCAGGATATCTAATTAAAATCAATATATAAAAAGTCTATACCCGATTTTAGGTATAGACATTTTTTACTATTGATAGGCATACATTAATAAAGCTGTGATTTCACCATTCTTTGGAACTGAAGTTTCAAACCCATAATATTGTCCATATTTTGGTCGTAAATATTCAGTTGCCTGATTACCTATTGCATCAAGATATGCTGGTAGCTGGGCCATATGTGAATTTGTTTTCTGAGGATCAGGAGCTCCTACTCCCCACTGCACTACGCCATATGATTGGCCCACTGCTTGTTTCATATCTTTTAGGAACTCTAAATAGAAATCTACATCAGCTTTAGATCCAACATTTCCATGGCCACCACTCAGAAATACCCAATTTAAACTTTTTAATTCTTTTAAATTTTCTTCAAAATAAAGAGGAACTTCAGCACCAGCGAAACCCCAATAAGGTAATTGATCGGCATTTATTAGATCGGGAATATGTGCAACTTTCTCACTTGGAATTAACCAAACACCTGTATCGGCAGTATGTGCTGCATATTTGAAACCATGTACCTGAACATTCACCCCTTCAAAATTAAAACTACCATTTTTAAAAGGAATTGTTTCCGTAGGTTTTGGTAATTTACTTTTAATTCGGTTTAAAAGCTCTGCTGTAGCATCAGATGAAATAATACGTACTTTGACACCTGCCTTTTTAGAAGCTTCAACAATTACTGGAGCTGAGCTGATATGGTCAGCGTGCGCATGCGAATAGACAATTGTTGTAACAGGTAGTTTTGTTACTTCTGAGATCGCTTTTAAAATCTTTTCTCCAGCATTTTCAACTGGGTCAAATAACAGTACTCCTTTTTCACCTACATAAAACATCGTTCCATAAAATTGAGATTGAAAAAAATAAGTATGTTCTGTCATACGTTGCAGTACATACTCTTGCTGAAGATTTCGGTTATATAGCCGGTCAATTTTTTCCGATGGATTTAAAGCTTTTTTACTCGATTGGGAAACATAAATCGCATTTACAGTAGAGGGAGCTTCTGGAATATCTATCGTACTTTGAGCATTGGCTCCATGACTTATGTTCAAATACATTAAGCCTAGTAGTGTGGTATTTAAAAAGATCTTTTTCATTCGAAACCTCAGATATACAATTAAATTAAATGTTCTATACTTGATAAAAACATTCTTATATTTCTGATTTCGAAAGATTAAAACAAGCTACTAAAATAAGAACTTAAGTTGCAAAAATAAGAACAGTCAGCAGTTATTTTTTAACTTAATATTCTCGTATTAATAAATTTTTTTTAAATATAAATGCTCAACGCTATTTTCTAGATTCGTAACAGGCTTTTTTTAAGTTTTCCATTGCCTCTGCTGGCATAGGTGCTGTCATCATTGCATGATAATTCATACATTCTGGGGTCTCTTCCTTTTGCACATTCTGATTAGTAACACAGGCAGAGATAATAAAAGGGATAGATAATATTCCTAACAATTTCATAAGCAAATTCCCAAATTATGATGAAATAATTCTAAATAATTTTATTTTAATATATGTTTGATTTTGTTAAAAAAGAAAATTTACTTCATACAACAACTTTAAAAAAATATTAATTTTTAAAATGAAACAATTAATTGAAAAATATAACTTAATTAAAATTTGGAATTATCGGATATAAATCTGGATAAATTGGATATCTTATATCCTATAAAAAACAATAATAAAGCTTAAAAGCATCTTCATCTTTAACCTAAATTCATAAAACCTATTCTACATTTTTATGAATATTTAAATAAATTTCAGGAATGTATATGATTAAAATAGATGTGAACGATATTGTAGATAGAGAAAAACTAGCCCCCCTCCAGTGGGTAGTCTTTGTTTTAGGTTTCTTAGTATTTTTCTGTGATGGACTTGATACTGGAATCATAGGTTTTATAGCACCACCTTTGTTAGATGAATGGCAAATTTCAAAGGCCGAATTAGCTCCTGTATTTGGTGCTGCTTTAATCGGTATGAGTATTGGCGCCTTAATATCAGGTATTTTTGCAGATAAGTTTGGCCGAAAGAAAATAATGATTATCAGCATGCTAATCTTATCTATATTTACAATAATCTCTGCTTACTCGACCAATACAGCAGAACTCATTATCTATAGATTTATTACTGGACTTGGGTTAGGTGCAACAATGCCTAATGTTAGTACAATCGTTTCAGAATATATGCCTAAAAAGCATCGAGCATTTCTCACGGGTTTAGCTGGTTGTGGATTTCTAATGGGAGTATCTTCTGGAGGGTTCCTTTCAGCTTATCTATTAAAAATTTTTAGTTGGTCTGAATTATTAATTATTATTGGCTTGATACCTGCATTACTTACCCTTGTACTCATTTTCTCCCTGCCTGAATCCACACAATTCCTTATT
Organism: Acinetobacter sp. AOR18_HL; assembly: GCF_027855145.1. Taxonomy (NCBI): domain Bacteria; kingdom Pseudomonadati; phylum Pseudomonadota; class Gammaproteobacteria; order Moraxellales; family Moraxellaceae; genus Acinetobacter; species Acinetobacter sp. AOR18_HL. The sequence goes on along the minus strand of NZ_JAKTIG010000007.1, from coordinate 40,885 downwards.
ATCAATAACCAACAGAATAAAGCACTTTTAATTTTAGAAAAAATACATGGAAAAAAAATTGAGAAAGAGTTTGTCTTATCTTTAGCGGAAAAGGAAGTTGTTGAACAAAATAATCCACTTAAAGATATCTTTAGCAAATACTTATTTGGTTCATTAATGTTATGGCTTTGCTCTTTTATGAGTTTATTAGTGTTTTATCTTTTTACAAGCTGGATGCCTACAATTTTAAAAACTGTTGGTTTTGATCTACAACAATTAAGTCTTATGTCTACTTTATTCCCATTCGGGGGTGTGATTGGAGCTATGATCATGTGTAGATTTATGGATAGATTAAATCCAACCAAAGTGATTACTTCTTCATATTTCTCGGCATTCTTATTATTCATTCTTCTTAGCTTTACGCATACAAACATTAGCCTCTTTTCAATACTGATCTTTATGATTGGAGGCCTATTAGCAGGTGCCCAAACAGCATTATTTCCGTTAGCTACTCTTTTTTATCCAGCGAACTGTAGGGGCTCTGGCGTTTCATGGATGCATGGAATAAGCCGTATTGGGGCAATTTTAGGATCATTTTTAGGTTCTTTCATTTTTACTTTAAAGCTAGATATGAGTTCAATTTTCTTAAGTTTAGCCGTACCTAGTTTTATTGCTTTTATTTGTTTAGCACTTAAGTGGTATCGGGAGCTAAATATAGCTAAACAAAAATTTAAAGTTGTCTGAACTAATTAATTACTATCCTTTTATTAAATAAATTGTTATCGAGGCTTATATGACAGACCTATTCTTCTCAAATCTTCAAGAAAGAGAAATTCAATACAATGCAAGAAATTCAGTGGCTGATTTTGATGCTTGTATGAAGGAATATGCACGACTTGCGCAGAAATCCAAAGATGCGATTACAGGCTTATATAATCTACATTACGGCTTAGCTAGAAGAGAAACATTAGATATTTTTCCAGCAAAGAAACAGCCTTCACCAATTTTTATCTATATCCATGGAGGCTATTGGCGGGCACAAAGTAAAGATGATGCTTGCTCTATGGCTGAAAATTTTGTAGCACATGGAATAGCGGTGTCTACAATTGAATATAGCCTCTGTCCTCAAGCATCACTTTTTGAAATTGTGAGAGAAGTAAGAACATCGATTGCTTGGATTTACCATAATGCTAAAAATTATGGCATAGACCCTGAGCAAATATATATAGGCGGGAGTTCAGCTGGAGGACATTTGGTTGCAATGCTGTGGAATGATTGTTGGCAAGAAGAATTTAATTTGCCAAAAAATGTCATTAAAGGTGTTCTTGGGTTAAGTGGCCTTTATAATTTATTACCCTTATGTGATACCAACATTAATGAATGGCTTAAACTCAGTCCAGAACAAGCAACTAACCTCAGCCCTTATGAAAATTTACCATTGCCAGAAAATGCTGCACCACTCATACTCAGTGTAGGAGAGCTAGAGACAGAAGGTTTCAAAAATCAAACCAATTTTTTCTACTCAATATGCAAAGAAAAAGGATTAAACGTTTCATTAATTAAAGATGAAGGACATAATCATTTTGATATTGTGAATACCCTTGCCGACAAAGATAGTCTGTTATTTAAAAAAATGTATGAAATAATCTCTGACTAAGTTTATAAGATTATGGCTCTTTCAATAGAGCCATCTATTTATAAATGTATTTGCTTATTTGTAAAAAACCTCTCCCCCACCACATCCCTCTCTTCCAAACTTTTTGAGCTTAAAATCTGGAACATCAAGCCATCAATTAAGTTTAAAACCATATCCGCACTTGGTTTTAACGCATGATGGGTGTCCAAACTAAAAACCAAATCAAAAAGTTCTTTAAGCAGCCATTTTCTATATTCAAGCGCTATACGGTAGGCCTGCGGGTAAATCTGTTTAGTTTCAAAAATGGCTTTAAGTAATAGATAGTACAGGCTATTAAAACTGACATGTAAAACAATAATCTCTTTAAGTTTATCGCTTGAGGTTCGGTAACGGCTTGAGTAGATAATTGCCAGCACTTCTTCTTTGAGTTTGCTTTTTTGAAAGGATACGCACATTTCAATAAGCCGCTGTTTTGAGTGAAAGTAATTATAAAAAGTGGCTTTAGGAATTTTGGATTTTTTGACGATTAAGTCCACGCCCGTATTGTGAAATCCATAGATATTAAACAGCTCAATTGCTGTATGAAGAACCTGTAATTTTTTGGAAGATCTTTCTAAAGTTGGCATCGTTTTACCGTTATAAATTCTTGTTGTTGCTAAAAGAGATTAAAAAGCCTGTGCCTTTTCTGGGAGAAAAAAAGGCACAGCAAAGCCGTAAAGACTGTGCTTGGCACATCTCAAGTTTTATTGTTGCTAAGTTTTGGTCGTAATGATTTAAAGCCTGAAAAGCCTATGGCTCATCAAACTGCTTTAAATTGATTTAAGTTGTGTCGAGATAGATTTTGACAGTGACTGCCAATAATTTATGAATGTGCATAGCCAACTCCTTCTTTTGGGAGTTCTGCCAAAGCATTATAAATTATGGTGGCAGAACGGAAGCGGGTTGACGGACTGGTTTCGACATCCAGCACACTCGAAAGTGTCCCACTCCCGTCCTACCGCTACGGGAGGGAACGAGGTGCGCACACAAGACTACTCCTCAGAAGAAATAATCCTGATGTGGTCGAATAAACGGTCCGTCAAAACCGACTGGCAATGTAGGCCAGCCCGCAAATGGTAATCTTCAAAAATTAAGGTGTCAATGTGAAATTGGCTAGAAATTATTTAATTAAATTATTGTTTTTCATTTAATTACATAATTAAGAAAAACCTTAAATATTGGCTTAACAATTTGCTTTTATAACAGCACTCTAACGCTTTCTTTTTATTATGACTGCGCTTACTCGGCCATAAATATTTTAAATTTTGAGACTAAAAAAGGAGGTATTAGCCTCCTCTTTTATTTCAAACTAAAACATCTGGTGGTAATTAAATACCTTTATCTGCCAGATATTACTGAAGATTCTTTGAGTATGTTTTAGGTGATATTTGTGTGATCTCTTTCTTTTCTAGACGATTTAGCAAAGTGCCAAAGATTGCAGCAACAATGTACATAAATAATGAATAAACTGCTGCTGGCATAGCGGCCATACTGCTTGCCATTACTGTAAAAGCAATGGTCATGGCTAAGGTACTGTTATGAATTCCAATTTCAAACGCGCAAGCTTTTGCCTGAAAGCTATTTACACCCAATAATCTTGGAACAAAATAGCCAACCATTAAACTACATACGCAAAACAGCAAAGTTGCCAATCCAATTTGTCCAATATACGTCATCAGATTTTGATAATCTCGTGCAACTGCTAATATGATGATCGATACGAGAAAAACGATAGCAAAGATACGCACAGGTTTATTGAGCTTTTCAGCCGTATGCGGCGCAAAATGACGGACTAACATCCCGATCCCAACGGGCACTAAAATAATGAGAAAAACCTGTATGATTTTAGAGAATTGCAAACCTACATTTTGCCCATTTTCCATAAAGTGCTGTATTGCAAAATTCACGATTAACGGAAGTGTAAAAGCAGCAATGACCGAATTTATAGCCGTTAAAGTAATATTTAAAGCGATATCCCCTTTATAGAGATAACTAAATAAATTAGCTGTTGGCCCGCCCGGTGACGCAGAAAGGAGCATTAATCCAACAGCAAGCATGGGTGGTAAAGCAAGAACCTTACAAATAATAAATGCAATACCGACTAAAATAACCAGTTGGCAAAATAATGCGATAAAGACCGCTTTTGGGTGTTGTCGTACGCGTTTGAAGTCATTTATGGTCAGCTCTAGACCTAAACCAGCCATAATAATTGCAAGTGCAATTGGTAAAAATACGGTAATTAATCCTGAACCCATAATCTCATTCCTTTTTTTCCATTTATTGATGGACCTTCTAGTCCCATACGCTTATGTTTTTAATTAAACAATTAAAAATTCTTATTAAACCTTTAGTTCTTTTCTTAAAATTTTACCCACATTTGACTTGGGTAATTCATTAATAAATTGAATATAGCGTGGTTGTTTGTAGCCAGTCAGGTTCTCTTTTGCATAGATTTGGATTTCTTCAACCGATAAAGAGTCATCCTTTTTGACAATAAAGGCTTTCGGCACCTCACCCGATTTTTCATCTGCAATCCCAACCACGGCGACTTCTAAAATTTTTGGATGTTGGGCTAAAACTTCTTCAATTTCGTTCGGAAAAACATTAAAGCCTGAAACTAAAATCATGTCTTTTTTACGGTCAATAATTTTGGTATAGCCTTTTTCATTCATAAAGCCAATATCACCCGTTCTAAAGAAACCATCAGCAGTCATGACCGCTTTCGTTTCTTCAGGTAAATTCCAATAACCTTTCATGACCTGCGGGCCACGAATTGCAATTTCTCCAGTTTCACCGGGTGCTAATTGATGACCTTCATCATCCAAAATAGTAATATCCGTGCTCGGTACAGGAATACCGATCGTGCCACTAAAAGTATTAGAGATTGGTGGGTTAAAGGTCGCCACAGGAGAAGTTTCTGATAAGCCATACCCTTCACGGATAATACGTCCTGTCAGTTTTTCCCATCCATCGGCCGTGGATTTCAAAATTGCCATACCGCCGCCAGTGGTAATTTCTAAACGGCTATGGTCCAGCTTATTAAAGCCTTCATGATGAAGCAGCGCATTAAATAAAGTATTTACAGCAGGAAAAACCGTAGGACGATATTTTTCAAAACAATGTACAAGAGCATCTAAATCACGCGGATTTGGAACTAAAACAGTGGCATAACCTTTATTCATTGCACTGTGCAATAAACAGACAGTAAAACCAAAAATATGATAAAGCGGTAAGGCACAGATTGCTATTTCATCTTCGAAAGCATCTCGGTCACCAAAGTAGCTTTTAAAAACCACATTATTTTGTAATAAGTTGGCGACAATATTTTTATGGGTTAATTCTGCGCCCTTGGAGACACCTGTTGTTCCGCCCGTATATTGTAAAAGCACAGTATCTTCAAGAATAAGCTTAGGACGTATATAGTCTTGGGCATTTGCCTTCAATAAGATTTGCTTAAAAGCGTATTTTTTAGAATCTAAGGTGTCTAATTCAGTAGGTTGCTCGACCAACATTTCAGTCATGGTGGTGGTAATAATTTGTTCAACCGCCACTTGCTCTTTGACAGCATCATAAACAGGTAAAAGTTGTTCTAATATAAATAAGACTTTTGCGCCTGCATCATTTAATTGATGCTTTAACTCGCGGGCTGTATAGAGGGGGTTAATATTGACCAGAATGTAACCTGCACGAATGACGGCAAGTGAAATAATTGGGTAGTGAATAATATTGGGCATCATCACGGCAACACGTGTACCTTTTTCTAGCCCTAAACTTTGCAAGAATGTTGCTATTTGTCGACTATATAAATCGATTTCAGCATAAGAAAAAGATTGATCTGCAAATATAAAAGCCTTTCTTTGCTGGAACTTTTTAAAACTGTTGTCCCAAAAATCGAGAAGTGAAGTTTGTTCATCCGGCAATGTAATCGTACTTTCTATATTCCATTGCTTATATTCATCTAACCAGATCTGATTTGTCATCTTATTGTCCTTTTATGAGAGGGAGAAATGGAACTGTTCCTACTCCACTTTTTATATTTTCTTTAATCTCTTAATCTGCTTACTCTCGTGCAGAAATAAACTGTTTATATAACTAAGCGATCCATCAAATAGTTGAATTAAAATTTATAACCAATTTTCAAACCGTAACCGATTGAATAGTTATTTTTATATTCACCCACATAATATTCACTGCCTGCCTGAGCACCAAGCTGACCTTTGGCGTCACCAAGCCATAGATACTTCATTCCACCTGAGATAAAGTATTTTGAAGTTGGACTATATTGCGCACCAAGACCAACACTGTAATAACCTTTAGCTGGTCCGCCTGTGGACACGCGCTCACCTGCTCCCGAGTCCCAGCCTATAGAAACTGAACCCGACCATTTATCGCTTAGGCGTTGTCCAATTCCAAGATTGGCAGACCATTGATCATCATAATAACGAACCAGATTAAAACCATTTGGACGACTTGGCGTTGATAGAACCCCAACAACTTCTGAGATTTCGCCAAAACGATAGGGTTTAAACTCAAAATCGTTCCAGTGAACCCAACGCACGTTACCGAACAATAAAGTACCTTTGCGTAATCCGGTCTGAAACTCCAAATTTACTGACTCTGGCGCTCTAAACTTAGTTGAGCCTGATGTGCCTGCTTCGGGTAACCCCGCAACAATATGATTGAGTGCCTCCTTCCGCGATTCTGTGAGTTGTCCTATAGAAACCATATACGCCAAATGCTGATCAAGAAAATCACGGCCTTGCTGCGTACTTAACATATCAACCAGTGGTGCATTTTCATTAGCAGTCACTTCATGCATAATTTCTGAACGATAAGTCAATGAGGCTTTAATGGCTTTTTCGGGAATTTGATAACCAAATCCTGCCAACCATCCCCAATCTCCAACTTCTTTGGCATTAAAGTCATAGCCATTATATAAACTGAAAACTTGACCTCTTAAATTGACGTTACTTTTAAATGTCTGATAAACAGGACCTGCATAAAAATTCCAGTTTTTATCCGGTTGATAACCAAATATGAGACTAAAATTTTGCATAACAAAATTCGATTTGGTGTTCCCTGTTACGACTTCTCTACCGGTCTTTTGGGCAAGTGTTGCTGAATCAATGCCTGGTACTAAAATCGTATCACTCGGCTTAGCAACAAAACTGTTATTTCCATAATATTCAGAGTCGGAAGTAAATGGCTGATCGTAAAGAAAACCAAATGAGAACTGAGGTGCTAACTGTAATTTCAAAGCTGCACTGGGACGATAATCAGAGTTTGCAATATCAGAAATACTATTACGTGTTGGGTTTGTACCCGCTTCTTGTCCTTCTAACGAAGTGTCTGAAACAGATAAACTTGCCTCAAAATAATTACCGGGTTGTAGAAATGCAGAAATTGATTGTCCTGTTCGATCAAATGCTGCTGCATAGAGTGGGCTCGTACAAAATGAAGCCATGACCATGACTAATGTTTTCTTTTTCATCTTTTAATCCGTCCTAGATTTTTATTTTTACTTATTAGGGCGCTCTTTACTGAACGCCTGATGTTTGTTTTACATAGTGATTCTTATTAGGCATTTTTTATAAAATTCGGGTTGTTCTCCTTTCCTTTCAAACAGCGCGGTTAAGGAATGGTTCTTATTAGAACCATTCTTCTGACATATTGAGTGGAGTTGTCTCTACTGGATCAAGTACCGCTAACCAACTCATAATTTTCGGCATTTCCCAGCCAAAGAAATAATCACACGCGGCAAGCTTCCCACGCAGAAAATCAGGATCTGTTGAGTTCGGCATGAGTTTATGAATGACTACCGCTTGATCAAGCCATAACCATCCCACCACAAGATGTCCAAAAGCTTCCAGATAATTGGCGGCATTTGCCAGTTGAAGTTCTACATCGGTTAATGCATGCAATTTCTCTGTTACATTTCGGATGAGTTGCCACTTTTGGTCTAATTGATCCGCATGTTCTTTTAAAGAAGGCTCTGCTTTAGCTTGCGCGATCGTATTCATGATTTTTTCATGTAATAGCTTCATCGACAGTCCCTGATTAAGACGAGTTTTTCTTCCTAATAAATCGAGCGCCTGAATGCCAAATGTTCCTTCATGAATCGGGTTGAGTCGATTGTCCCGATAAAACTGTTCAACATTATATTCACGGGTATAACCGTAGCCGCCATGAACTTGAATGGCTAAATCATTTGCCACCAGCCCCCATTCAGAAGACCAGCTTTTCACCACTGGTGTTAATAGATCAAGTAATTGATGGGCTTGATCGCGTTGCTCGGCATCTTCAAGCGAGTGAATATCATCGGTTAATCGAGCTGCATATAGGCACAGTGCCAACGCACCTGAGACATATGCTTTTTGCGCCAATAGCATACGGCGAACATCCGCATGTTGAATGAGCGGGATTTGTGGAGAACTTGGATTGCGTTCAATACGAGAACGACCTTGTACGCGAGTTTTTGCATAATCTAAAGCATGAAGATAACCTGTATATCCTAATGCTGCTGCCCCAAGTCCAACCGAAATTCGGGCTTCATTCATCATATGGAACATATAGGCCAGTCCTTTACCAGCTTCGCCGACTAGCTCACCAATTGCGCCTGCTTCTCCTTCGGGTGTGAAACGACCTTCCCCAAAATTCAGCACACAATTCACTGTTCCCCGATAGCCCATTTTGTGGTTAATTCCAGCTAATACCACATCATTACGTTCACTTGGCTGTCCATTTTCATCGAGTAATTTGCGCGGTACGGTAAACAGAGAAATGCCTTGCACACCTGCTGGTAATTGTCCATTTTCATCTGGAATTTTTGCCAAAACCAAATGAACAATATTGTCAGAGATATCGTGCTCGCCGCCTGAAATCCACATTTTGTTTCCAAACAAACGATAACGACCATCTTTTGTTTTAATCGCACGTGTACGAATATCAGCCAGACTTGAACCTGCTTGAGGTTCAGATAAACACATCGTTCCGAAACATTTGCCTTCTATCATGGAGTTGACATAGGGTTTAACTTTTTCAGGTTCACCATGAGCCATTAATAAATTTGCATTACCAATAGTTAAAAAGGCGTAGCCCGCAGTTCCTGAATTGGCACCGAGTAGATATGCCATACCTGCACGCTCAATGGTATTGGGTAAGTTCATCCCATTCCAATCTGACGGAAACGCTGCACTCATCAAACCTGCATCCGCAAAAGCCTTTAGCGCTTCCCCGACTTCAGGATTGACACTTACACGCTCACCATCAAAAACAGGTTCGTTACTGTCATTTTTTTTATTATGTGGAGCAAATAAATCGGTTGCCAAAGCCTCGTAAACGTTTAAAACAGACGTATATTCAAAACGGTCCTGTCCTGCAAAAGAATTGCGTTGGCTGAGTTCTTCGACTTTTAGCCAATCGAATAGCAAAAAATCGACATCACGGCGAGATAGAATTAATTCATTGCTCATGGGGTATTCCTATACATTTACAAGTGTAAGCCACTCTGTCACAAGTGCTGGTTTTGCCTGATCTTCGATTTCAATCGTGACTTCCATGATCAACTGATAACTTCCCTTATTTTTTTGGGAAACATTTTTTAAGTGAAAATTTCCACGCACCCGCTTACCGCTATGTACAGGACTAATAAAACGCAAATTATTGATGCCATAATTCACGCCAGATTTCTGCCCCTGTACAGTTGGTAAGACCTGAGCTGCCATCGCTGAAAGTAAAGAGAGTGTTAAAAAACCATGGGCAATCGTGCCACCAAAAGGTGACTGACGAGCAGCTTCTTCATCCACATGAATAAATTGATGATCTTGTGTGACATCCGCAAAGGTATTAATCATGCTTTGATCAATGGTCATCCATTGCGAGCTACCTAATGCTTGGCCTTGCAACTCAACAAGCTGGTCGATGCTTAATGTATTTTTTGTCAAAATTATTCTCCTGCCATTAATGAAGCTTTTTTCAGCTCAAGCTCACCCTGAGCGCCTCCTCTGACAGGCACAAACTCATCTGTTCGGTCTGAAACATCAGCTAAACGTTGTGCTAAAACATGCGGAACCTGTTCATCCGTACCTAAATAAATTCCTTGCGTAAGAGTAATGTGGGCAGCTTCAAAACTACCTGCGCCAGCACAAAGAATCATACGGGTAGGTGCATCTTCGCTAACCAAAGTCGCGATTGCCGGACTGACCGCACTTGGAGCAAGAGCTTTAAGGGCTTCTTCGGGTAATAATCCTTCAAGCATACGAGTTGCAGCTGTTGGTGCTAGACAGTTCACCCGAACATTAGATTTTTCACCCTCTAAAGCCAGTGTCTGCATGAGTCCAACCAATGCCATTTTTGCAGCACTGTAATTGGACTGCCCAAAATTGCCGTACAAACCTGAGGATGACGTAGTCATGACAATACGACCATATTTTTGCTCACGCATAATATCCCATACAGCTTTAGTGCAATTTACGGCCCCCATGAGATGCACATCAATTACTGTACGGAAATCTTCTAATGACATTTTACTAAAGGTTTTATCTCGGAGAATTCCAGCGTTATTAATTAAAATATCTACACGTCCCCAACGGGCAATTGTTTCATCTACCATCTGTTGAACTTGTTCAATATCAGTGACTGAAGCGCCATTTGCCATCGCCTCGCCACCCGCTGCAATAATTTCATCCACGACTTTTTGGGCCGCCATGGTTGAGCCGCCCTTTCCGTTTACATCACTACCCAGATCATTCACAACCACTTTTGCACCCAAACGAGCCAGTAACAGCGCATGTTCTCGCCCTAGACCAGCGCCAGCACCTGTAACAATAGCCACTCGATTGTTTAAATTAATTGTCATGATTTTTTCCTAAATAAATGAATAAGATATTATTTAATAAATGTTTTAATAAGCTGTCACGCCGCCATCAATTGCAATGGCTTGACCTGTGAGATATGAGTTTTCTTTGGCACACATCATCAGCATCATTGCCACCACTTCACTTGGATGGCCAAGACGCTTCATTGGCGAGGCCTGCGCTAAAAAGTCTTGTTTCTCTTTGAGTTCACTGTCGACCACCATCGGGGTGGTTGTATAAAATGGACAAATTGCATTAACTCGAATGCCTTTATTTGCATATTCAATCGCTGCTGTTTTGGTTAATCCCACCACAGCATGCTTTGCCGCAGCATAGGCAGCCAATTTAGGAGCCGCACCTAAACCTGCAACAGAAGCAACATTCAGAATAATGCCACCACCTTGTTGCAACATCTGACGAATTTGATGCTTCATTCCAAAGAACACGCCTTTGGCATTGACGGCAAAACTCAAATCCAGATCTGCTTCATCGGTATCAATAAAACTTTTCATAGGCGGACTCATACCTGCATTATTGATCCCGACATCGATTCTACCAAACTGAGTAACTGCACTTTGCACCAAAGCCTGTACATCTGCTTCAGAGCTGACATCACACACTTGCGCAACCACCTCCACTCCTGCTTGGCGTAGCGGTTCAACTACAGTATTTAACCCTTCAATATTCAAGTCACCCAACACTAATTTTGCACCATACTTTGCCAGTTGCTCTGCCAGCAATGCACCAAATCCACTCGCCGCACCTGTGATTAAGACCACTTGACCTGAATAATGTTCGTACATTGCTATTCCTCCCTAAATAGTTAAACCGCCATCAACTACAATACATTCACCATTGGTGTAACTCGCAGCATCTGACACTAAATAAAGTACAGTTCCAGCCATTTCACGTGGTTCTGCGTGACGGCGTAATGGAATTGTGTCCATCCAGCTTTTATAAATATCTTCATTTTCAAATAGTGCCGAAGCAAATTTGGTCTTGGTAAGACCCGGCAATAAAGCATTCACTCGAATGCCCAATGGTCCACATTCTTTTGCAAAGGCTTTGGTCATATTCACTACCGCAGCTTTGGTAATAGAATAAATACCTTGTCGGTCTCCGGGTTGTAGGGCATTTACAGATGCGGTATTAACAATTGCACCGCCACCCTGTTCTTTCATTAATTTACCTGCCTCGACAGACATGAAGAAATATCCACGAATGTTGACTTCAACCGTTTTGTTATATGCAGCAATATCTGTATCGAGAATATGACCAAAATAAGGGTTGGCAGCTGCATTATTGACTAAAATATCTAAACGACCGTGTTCTTTACGAATATATTCAAAAATTGCTGCAATATCTTCGAGTTTACCCACATGACAGGCGGCTGCCTCCGCTTTACCATTTGCTGCAATAATTTCATTAGCAACGCGTTGGCAATCTTCAATCTTGCGACTAGATACAATTACATGTGCGCCTTGTTCTGCTAAAAGTTTGGCAATTTCCTCACCAATACCACGGCTTGCACCTGTAACTAAGGCTATTTTTCCAGTCAAATCAAATAAATGTGTTGCCATATCATTTCCTTATGTTCATAGGTTTTATAAAAATTTGTTGTAATCAACGCTTTCTAAATGCTGTTACCACAAGCGCTACGTTCAAAATTCACAGTATTAATCACTCTATTTCTTATGCTATTTCCTGACCATATCTAACTTGTTACAATGAATAAAATGAATTGTTTGAATAACAAACTATGAATGAAATGAATAATAATATTGCCTCTCTTGCTCGTATTGACCTGAATTTATTTCGTGTATTTGTGGCAATTTATAGAGAAAAAAATCTAACACGGGCCAGTGAACAACTTTTTCTAAGTCAACCTGCTGTTAGCCATGCATTAGCTCGTTTACGTGATCATTTTAATGACCCATTATTTATTCGAGATGGACACGGTGTTGTTCCATCACCTTTAGCCAAACGTTTATGGCCTAAAATTGAACAGTCATTACAACTTATGCATCAAGCAATTCAAAGCACGCATGACTTTGTGCCAGCACGAGATTTAAAGCATCTTACAATTGCTATGAATGATGAGTATGAAGGAATTTTTTTACCCTCTATTATTCAGCACTTAACTCAATTTAATCCTAATTTGCAGTTAAATAGCGTACGCATTGATCGTAAAAACTTAAGACATGAGCTTTCTACAGGGAAAATCGATTTTGCGATTGATGTGCAACATTCGGTTGAAGATAGCATTGGTTATGAATGCCTTACTAAAGATCAATTTGTAGTAATAAGTCGTAAGCAGCATCCCTTATTATCCAAAACGAACCTAACCAAAGAAATTTATTTAGAAGCTAAGCACATTACAGTGTCCTCTCGTCCTACAGGTCGTGTTTTTGAAGATTTTTTCTTATCTAAACAAGGTATCAAAAGAACGATTAGTTTCCGCTGCCAACAATATGAAACGGCAATCCGATTAATTACACAAATGGACCATTTACTCACGATTCCTCAGTGTCAAATTGCTCATTTTAAAGATACTTACCCTCAAATTAAGGTGCATCCGCTACCGATAGATATTGTTGGATATCAGATGAATTTATATTGGGATCAGCAAAAGTCCCATGAACACCAAATCGTATGGTGTAAGAGCCAAATATTACAGCTTATGAATAGTTTATAAAATAGTAAATTTATGACAATAAAATTCTATTTTGCTTGCGCTGCTCATATTTTTATGTATGATTGAGTAATCACTCAATTAATATTTTTGTATATGGCTCGTCCTCGTAGTGAAGATAAACGTAATGCAATTTTAAGTGCTGCTATCGAAACATTGGCAGAACTTGGCGAGCGTGCGTCTACCTCAAAAATTGCCAAAGTTGCTGGCGTGGCAGAAGGTACTTTATTTACCTATTTTAGTAATAAAGAAGAACTGCTGAACCAGTTATATCTTTCGCTAAAGGCCGAACTGCGTCAGGTGATGATGCTTAGTTACCCGACTAACGCTGACCTGCAAACACAAATGTCGCATATCTGGCAAAGCTATTTGGACTGGAGTTTAGAAGCTCCCCTTAAACGTAAAGTAATGGCGCAGCTTTCGACCTCGGAACAAATTACTGAGCAAAGTAAGCAAATTGGTATGCAAACCTTTTATGACCTCACCCAAAACATTCAAGAACGTATTAACGATGGCAAGTTAAGAGACTATCCGCCGTTATTTATTGCTTCAATTTTAGGTGCGCTTGCCGAAGTTACACTCAATTTTATTGCCCAAGACCCTTCTCAAGCCGAGCGTTATCGCAAATCTGGTTTTGAAGCCTTTTGGCATGCAGTTTCAATATAGATAAAAGTAAGGATGCTCGGCGTCCTTATTTTTGAATGAATTAATGAGTGAGTAAATACTCATTTAAATAAATCATAATAAGCACTTAGCCCAAGTTCTTATTTGTACATATAGGTTTGTTCCAATAAGGAAAAACAAAATGACTATTTCAAACACAACAGACTTGCCTACTCCCTTAATGCCATCACAGCAACACAATGGCAAATTTAGAAATACACGTCCGAACCAACACAAGCCTTCTTTTGGCAAAACGCTTCAACTCATGTGGAAGTTTCTATTTAACAAACCTAAAGACACTGTTCCAAACAGAGAAATTCCTGTTTTAAGTTTGTCAAAAGAACAGTTATTAAGTGCGCCTGAACGTTCTCTATTTCGTTTGGGCCACTCAACTATCTTGTTAAAACTTCAAAATGAATTTTGGTTAACCGACCCTGTTTTTTCAGAGCGTGCATCACCTTTTCAATGGCTTGGACCAAAACGTTTCCACCAGCCACCGATCAGCATTGCGGACTTACCACCCATCAAAGGCGTGATTTTGTCGCATAATCACTACGACCACCTCGACTACCATGCAGTCATGCAACTTAACGATAAAGTTGAGCATTTCTTAACACCGCTCGGTGTGGGTGATACGCTCATTAAATGGGGAATTCCAGCAGAAAAGGTTCAACAACTTGATTGGTGGGATACTACCCATGTGGATGGGCTAAAATTGGTGGCTGCCCCTGCTCATCATTTTTCAGGCCGTGGGATGGGCGATAGCAATGCAACACTTTGGGCGTCGTGGGTGATTATTGATAATGACTTACGTGTATTTTTTAGCGGTGACACGGGATATTTTGACGGTTTTAAAGAGATTGGACATCGTTACGGTCCTTTCGATCTGACCATGTTAGAAACTGGTGCTTACGACCCCGAATGGCCCGATGTTCATATGCAACCAGAGCAAACTTTACAAGCACATATCGACTTAAAAGGACGTCATTTGTTGCCTATCCATAACGGTACTTTCGACTTGGCGCTTCATGCTTGGGACGACCCTTTTGAACGTATCGTGGCTTTGGCTCAACAAAATGAGTTAGCCATTAGCACACCGCAAATGGGTGAACTCTTAAACTTAAATGAGCCGAATGTTGAGAATTATTGGTGGCGTTCGTAAGTTTGAAGAAATTATTTGGAGAGTAAAAGAATGCTTTTTCTCTCCAATATTTAAATTTTAACTTTTCTTATGTGCCTTCCAAGGAAACTTAATTGTGCACACAACAAAAACCAGAAATAAAAATTGGGAAATATACATATAGTTGAGCAAGTCTCGCCCTACCTTTAATGTAATCCAAGTGTTGTGAATGACATCACTAAATATAATAAGAAAAGTTAGAATTAAGCCGATACGAGGTCTATAAAATAGAAGAATTGCAGCAAGTGGATCAATAAACGTTAAAGATGTCCAATAAATACAAGTAAATAAAGGCGCATTGTTATAGTCCCAAAACAAACCATGCATCAAAACTGTTTGTAAATGGTTGAACCCTGCACCGATAAGGCAAAGTGCATAAATACATCTAATAATAAATTCAGTTTTCAAAACAACTCTCTTATTCATTCATCATGCTATATAAAAAATATTTTTATTCAGATAAAGCTATTTAATATTTTAAGTAAAACAATCTATGTAAATATAATTTAAATAGCTCTATAAATAAATGATAAATGCCTATCCCGTTTCATCTATCTTACTTATAAGTGGTGAACTATTTGATTAAACACCTGTTAGACATTCTTACGATTAAGAGAACTTAATAAAATATTTTTTATAAATTATTAAAATCTGTTTATTTAATAAAATTTAAATTATTCAATCAGATACATTCATAGTTAACACTTTTAAATAGCCTTCTTTAAACTAGGACTAACTTTGTCCTAGTTTCATTATTGACTTAAAACACAGACTACATTAGTCTGTGTTTGTAATTGATCAATTATGAAATTAAATGGCTTATATCACTAGTAGCGTCGAATATGCGATTCACTGTCTTCTTTTTCTTGTGAACAATGAAGATAAACCTTTGAGTAGTAAGGACCTTGCTGAATTACAAGGAGTCTCTCCGAGTTTTATGGCCAAGATTTTTCCTAAACTTGAAAAGGCTGGTCTTGTAGTTGCACAAGAAGGTGTTCGAGGTGGTTATTTACTGGCTAAACCCGCTCACGAAATCAGTTTTTTAGATATCGTGAATGCAATTGAGGGTGAAAAACCGCTTTTTGAGTGCCAAGAAGTTCGTGGAAAATGTGCAGTTTTTAACAATGCCCCACCCGATTGGGCAACCAGTGGTGTGTGCGCAGTACATGCAGTCATGCTACAAGCCGAAAAAGCCATGCGAGATGCTTTAGGTGGTCATACACTTGGCAATATTGCAGACCGTTTTGGCCGTTATGCACCTGACGTGTTTTTTAGTGATGTAAATGGCTGGATCAATGAACGCATCGAAGGAAGAACAGCAAAAATGCGTAAAAGTAAAATATCGCGGGATACCCCCGACTAATGAACTGATAGGGTTCGTACCCTAACATAAAATTCCCTTAATTCTTTTTAAACGCCTTCTCAGATTTTTCGGACAATCAGAGAAAGGATTCACTCACCCAAAATTTTGTGATGAGCTGGAACGTGTTGTCCGGAAATCTATCAAAAGGATAATCAAATGAGTAAGCGTATTATTATTGCAGGTTCTGGCTTTGCTGGCTTATGGGCTGCACTCGCTGCCCAAAGAGCAATTCACTTAGCGTCGCAAGAACAAAACATTGAGGTGCTGATGGTTTCCCCTAGCCCGAATGTTGGGATTCGTCCTCGTCTTTATGAAGCTGTGCTTGAAAACATGAACCCTGAAATTTCAGAGTTATTAAGTGTGGTTGGGGTTAAATTTCTGGCAGGTTGGGTAAATAAAATTGATGTCGACCAACAGGCAATTGAAGTTTCAACCACCGATGGCAGCAAACAAACTTTAAGCTATGACCGTTTTATTCTGGGAACGGGAAGTACCACTTTTATGCCCCCTATACCGGGTCTAAAAGAATATGGATTTAGCGTAAGCACTCTAGAAGATGCTGAAAAACTAGATCAGCACCTTAAAAACTTAGCAAATAAACCTGCAAATGCAGCGCGTAATACGGTGGTCGTTGCAGGTGGTGGTCTTACCGGGTTAGAAACTGTTACCGAAATGCCTGAACGTCTGCGTAGCATTTTAGGTGAAACTGATGCCCGTGTAGTTTTAGTGGATTCCTCAACAGAAATTGGCGCGGCGATGGGTGACCAAGCTGCGGCTGTCATTCGAGAAGCCCTTAACGAGCTAGGTGTTGAAGGTAAAGCTGGGCTACGAGTTACGGCGTTAGATGCATCAGGTGTAACGCTTTCTAACGGAGAAAAAATTGAAACAGAAACCGTGATCTGGACTGCCGGTATGCGGGCCAACCCACTTGCCTCTCAAATTGCTGGTGAAAAAGATAATTTGGGCCGTTTGATTGGGGATGCTTATTTACATGCACCTGAAGCAAAAAACATTTTTGTGACTGGCGACACTGTAAAAGTTCCAACCGATGATTTGGGTAATTTTAACGTGATGTCGTGTCAGCATGCTATGAGCTTAGGCCGTGTGGCGGGTTATAACGCTGCGGCAGAATTGGTTGATTTACCCCTTCATCCATACAGCCAACCAAAATATGTAACTTGTGTTGACTTAGGTCCTTGGGGTGCACTTTATACCGAAGGTTGGGATCGACAAGTTCAATTTGTGCGTGAAGAAGCGAAAAAAATTAAACAGGAAATTAATACTGTCTGGATTTATCCACCAGTTGCAGACCGTGAAGCAGTTTTTGCAATAGCAAACCCTGATTTTGTGATTGTTCCTTAAATTTAACCTCGTAGGATCAATCCATTTATTTAAAAACCCTAAAAGTAAGCCCATCGCTGGTCCTACTTTTAGGGTTTATATTTGAATTATTAAATTATGACTTTTCTAGCTCTTCTATTATCGCTAAAGCCGTCTTTTTAGCTGAAAAAGGGTTTTGACCTGTAATTAATTTGCCGTCTTGAACGACGTATGGTGCAAAAGGAATAAAAGCTTTTTCATAACGAGCGCCATATTCTTTCGCTAACTCTTCGGCATTGTACGGCACTTTTTTTGCCACCCCTGCCAAAACCTCTTCACTCCATGCAAAGCCTGTTAATTTTTTACCTTTTATAAGTCGTTCACCATTTGAAAGTCTGACATTGAGCAAGCCACAATAGCCATGACAAACACTCGAAACAATGCCGCCTTTTTCATAAATGTTTTTGGTGATTTCTTGCAATTCAGGGTTATCTAAAAAATCCCACATCACCCCATGGCCACCTGTGTAATAGATCACGTCATAGTCTTGCCAATTAATATCGGAAGGCTTAAAGGTATTTGCCAGCAGCGTAATAAAAGCCTGATCTTTTTCTCGGTCTTTAACAGATTTATCTGCCACTAAAGGCACAAGCGATTTTGGTTCAATTGGAGTTTTTCCACCATTTGGACTCACAATATCTTGCACATAACCTTGTTTTTCAAACTCATCATAGGCATGGGTAAGTTCACCTAACCACAGTCCTGTTTGTTGATCTACATCCTTATAGCGTGAAACATTGGTCACGACGTGTAATATGCGTTTAGACATTTTCTCACCTCATTTTCATATTTATAATTCTATTCTTTCGTCTATCAAAGCATAGAAAGTTGTTACTGAAAGTGTGTGCTTGGTAAAGTTATGAACCTTGCTTTTGTGTTACTATAAGTCTAAAGTTAGCTTGAATGTCAAGAGAGTATGTGGCTATGAATATTAGCGAGTTATCGAAATTAAGTGGTTTAAGTACCCCTACTATTCGTTATTACGAGCAAATTAAACTCTTGCCTAAAGCAAAAAGAAAATCGAATGGCTATCGTGAATATACTGATAACGATTTGAAACAACTTTCTTTAATCCAGCAAGCTCAACAAGTCGGGTTTTCTTTAGCAGAAATTAAAGCATTTTTGCCATCGAAAGTTGTCGCTTGGGACCATGATGCTCTCATTCAAACGATTGAAACCAAAATTCAGGAAATAGAAATTTTAGAACAAAAGCTAAAAGTCAGTAAGCAAAACTTACATACCATGATTGAAGCTATTAATAACAAACCAGATGAAATTACATGTGAGCAAAATGCAGAACGTCTGATGAATCTCTATTTTGACAACGCAAAAACACCATAATTTCAATTAGAGTTAATCGCTCTCGCGTTGTATAGATGGGTACTGGTATCAACTAAGTAACCAAAGCGTTTAAGTATCAATCTATAAATCTAAAAAAACGAATTACGGACCAACGCTGTAATTCGTTTTTTCATGCAAATACTATAGAAAAAAATCAGCCAATCTTTTGATAGCGAAAACCTTATTCGGGACCATCAATAAATGTGCTGTTTTAATAAAGGCTTTATTAATTAATGACCAGTGGACCAGAACCCGGTAGTTCGGTCACTAGCTTATAACCCATCAATTTTGCAGGTGTGTATGTACCACCCTTAACGGTATTTTTGAGCAAATAATTCACTACAGTCAGTGAACCATTTACGGTAAGGCTATAAGCGTTTTCCGTTTGGATGCGGGCGGTTTTGATTTCCCCACGTGAATTTCTTGCTTCACCCCAAACATAGGTGGGTACTTTTGCGCGGAGTTCCTCATTTGGCCCAACAACCGTTTTTTCTATACGCGATTTAATAAACTTCTGTACAGCATTTAGTTTTAATACTGGGCGTAAATAGTTCATCATTTTCGCACCAAAAATCATTTTGGGAAATGCGGGTACAAACACTTCAATGTTTGGAATACCTGTTGTATAGAAAGCTGTAGATACGTCTCCCCACGGAACACTCATGGCACTTTTTTTACCATCACCAAAATCAATGGTACGCACATAATGGGCTAATGGAACGGTGGTAATTTTGCCGTTTTTACGAATTTTTCCACCTTCGGCCATGCCTTCTGTACTTGTTTTAGCTGTACCTGGTGAAAACCCTGTTCTAGAGTCAAAACCAAGCGCTAAATGGGTCGTATCTGGTAGTGCTTCTTTCAGTGCAGCGGCAACACAATCTGTTGGAATCACATCAAAACCGACACCCGGACAAAGCACAACATCGGCTTCTTCAGCTTGACTATTAAGTGACTGTACCAATTCAAATACAGCGATTTCACCAGTAATATCTAGATAGTGAGCACCAGCCTTTATACAAGCTTCCATCATGGGTTTTGATGTTGCTGAAAATGGCCCTGCACAGTGCATCACCAATTTAAAGCCTTGGAGTTGTTCACTTACCGCATCTATGTTATCCAGCCCAAAAGCTTTATAGTCAAGTCCCAACTCTTGAGCTAATGTTTCAACCTTAGCTTTGTTACGACCAGCCAGAGTTGGTTTTAGACCTTGGCGTACAGCTTCACGAGCGATTAACTCGCCCGTGTAGCCATTTGCTCCATAAATTATCCAGTTTGAATCGTTAGGATTTGTCATAACACAACTCACTTATTAAGAAGCAAATGAATAGTCACGCATGCCTTTTTTGTATTGGCGGGTACGGCATGAAATCGCTGATTGTTGCAAAATTAAAGCCCAAGCTGGTGAAACATTTGGTTTTGTTTTTTTACCAGAGCTTAAATTACGTAACTGGAATTTGACCACCGCCATATTGGCAAGTGAAGCAAGTGTTTTGTTCTTCCAAGTAATCGGTTTTAATTCAGGGCTAAGATTCTGGCCTTGTTTCCAAGCATTTGGCAAATTAGGTTCAATCGCTAGAGCTGTGGCAATACCGACCATATCTACACCGCTTTCAATCACTTTCTCTGCCACTTGTTTACGGCGTATGCCACCTGTCACCATAACAGGCATTTTGGCAACTTTACGAATTTCTTGTGCAAATTCTAAAAAATAAGCTTCACGAGCAAGAGTACGGCCATCACGTGCTTGACCTTGCATGGCAGGTGCTTCATAGCTACCGCCTGAAAGTTCAACCAAATCTACAGCGTGTTCATTTAGCATTTTAACTACTTGTTGAGCATCTTCAACGCTAAATCCACCGCGTTGGAAATCAGCTGAGTTCAGTTTTACTGCAACAGTGAACGTAGGCGAAACGACTTTACGAACTGCTTCCACAATCTCAATTAAAATACGAGCGCGATTTTCTAAAGAACCACCCCACTGATCTTGGCGTTTATTGCTGAGTGGTGAAAGAAACTGGCTTAATAAGTAACCATGTGCTGCATGAATTTCTACACCAGTAAACCCAGCTTTTTCACTTAGACGCGCTGTGTTTGCAAAACGCTGAATCACCTCTGCAATCATAGATTCAGTCATTTCAATTGGTGTATTAAAACGATTTGACATTTTGCCAAGATCAAGTGAAATAGCCGATGGCGCCCAAGTCTGCTGACCAAGGTTTGCTTGCATTTGACGCCCCGGATGGTTAATTTGAAGCCACACCTGAGCGCCTTTTGAGCGACCAATTTGTGCCCATTTTTTAAAAGTATCTAGATGCTTTTCATCTTCTAATACTACACCGCCCGGTCCAGTCATCGCTCGGCGGTCTACCATCACATTTCCAGTAATAATTAGACCTACGCCACCATTTGCCCAAGCTTGATATAAACGCATTGATTCTTCTGATGGTGCATGGTTTAAATCAGCCATGTTTTCTTCCATTGCCGCTTTAGCAATACGGTTAGGAACATATGAGCCATTTGGGAATACTAATTTTTCGAACACTTTCATTGGAATGACCTCATTCAGTATGGCTTTACTTTAAGATTAAAGCTAACTTTAATGTCAATACCTTTTAGCATTTCTATATTTATTACTTTCAATTTCATTTACTTATAAATAAAAAAGAGGCACTTAATAGGCCTCTTTTTTAAAGTTTAAAGCTTTAAATTATTCGCGAATAAACGTCAACAAGTCAGCATTAATCACTTCATGGTTTACAGTTAACATACCGTGAGAAAAACCCGGATAGATCTTGAGTTGGCTATTTTGAAGTAACTCAGCAGATTTTACGCCAGACGTTTTATAAGGCACGATCTGATCGTCATCACCATGTAACACCAAAACAGGAATGGTGATTTTCTTTAAATCTTCGGTAAAGTCAGTTTGTGAGAACGCCACAATACCATCGTAATGCGCTTTTGCACTACCCGTCATACCCTGACGCCACCAGTTAGCAATAATACCTTCAGATGGTTTCGCATCTGGTCGGTTAAAACCATAGAACGGACCAGATGGAAGATCTCGGAAAAATTGCGCACGGTTGGTGAGAACCTGATTTTGCAGATCATCAAAAACTTCTTTTGGTAAACCTTCAGGATTATTTTCAGTTTTAACCATCAGTGGCGGAACTGCACTGACAAGAACAGCTTTTTTAACATTGTCTTGGCCATGACGTGCAATATAATGAGCTACTTCACCACCGCCCGTTGAGTGGCCAATGTGAATTGCATTTTTAATATTCAGATGTTTAACCACTTCTGCAACGTCATCTGCGTAGTGGTCCATATCGTGACCATCCCACACCTGACTTGAACGTCCATGTCCCCGTCTATCATGGGCAACTACACGAAAACCTTCTTTAAGGAAAAAAAGCAACTGTGTGTCCCAATCATCTGAACTTAAAGGCCATCCATGATGAAAAAATAAAACTTGGGCATCCCGTGGTCCCCAATCTTTATAGAAAATTTCTACGCCGTCTTTTGTGGTTACATATCCCATCTTTGTTCTCCTGGTGAAAAACTGCTTGTTGATTCGTTATAAAGGATTGAATATTTATACTAAGTTTAAAGTTAACTTTAAGGTCAACTATCTTAATCGTCTTTTAAAAATAAAATTTATATGAAGACGCTAGGCGACATTGTATCTTTTTAATCTTTAATTGTTTTTATTTTATTTCCCTTAAATGTCAAAGACTTTACACCTCAAAATTAAAGACTTGACCTTAAAGTTAGCTTTAATCTTATAGTTTCTGTATTGATTCTAAATTAACACGTCTTGAAATATACAGCATTAGCTACTCGGTCAATTAATATAAAGGTGAACTTTCATGAATACAAAACAACAGTTTACTGAAGTTGAATTTGGGCAACAAAAAGTCAAAGTACCCAAAGGTGGTTATTATGACCGTTTCAGAATGAACCCCGATTTAGATGAAGTCGCGCAAGATCCTGCTGTTGGCAACATCGATTTTTTCCGTCATATTCCTAAAAAAATTGTGGAATCCCGAGTAGGTCCTGTTTGGGCACCCAATTTTTATTATCGTAGTGCAAATGTACAACTGCTCATGCTTGCACCTATTAAGCAAATTAAAGCAAAACTTCCTGCTGACTTAACGCCATTACAACCATTTCCGGGTTACGGGTTGGTTGCTGTTACGTTTTTTACCTATTCTGTTTGTGACAATGACCCTTATAACGAAGTGTCGATTGCGATTGTTGTCCGTAAGCCTAATGCTCGTGGTTCACATATTGCAGAGTTAATGAAATCGATGCGTCAACGTCATTTTTATGCTCATGTTTTAGCTTTGCCTGTTGATACTGAAATCGCCAGAGTGCGTGGTGTATATGGTTACCAGCTACCAAAATGGTTAACTAAAATTGACGTCAACATTAACTCAAAAGAAGTGCAAGCCGATATTTTTGATGTTAATGGCAAATTGGATTTAAGCTTAAAGACCGCTGTACCGACTTTAAAATATGTTGATTCTGAAACACATATCAACAGAGCCACCATGCTACATGTTGTTGATGGTAAATGGCATCAAACTGAAGTTGAGTCCAACATTCTTTCTTTTGCACAAAAACTTTTTCCAAAGAATGTTCAACTTGAGAAAAATGAGGGACCGTTAAGTACATTGCTAAATGAGCTTAGTGCTTCAACTATTCTCCGCTTAGATATTATTGAGGATGCTCAGGTGGTGCTTAATTTGCCAGTTAAAGTTTAACAAT
This sequence comes from Acinetobacter sp. AOR18_HL, assembly GCF_027855145.1. Lineage (NCBI taxonomy): Bacteria > Pseudomonadati > Pseudomonadota > Gammaproteobacteria > Moraxellales > Moraxellaceae > Acinetobacter > Acinetobacter sp. AOR18_HL. The sequence continues at coordinate 16,990 of NZ_JAKTIG010000007.1, read as the reverse complement.
CAGTTACTTGGTTGATTTAATTTAGTTAAGCTAGATATACGTATTAGTTTGAAGTATTCAATTGTAAGAAATTTAAATTAATTATGGTTTATAAGAATTTTAAAAGGTCATATCAAATAAATGCCATGACCTTTTAAATTTAACCAATCTTTAAAATTGGTTTGAGTGTTATACCTTCTTGGCTATCGATTGCTGCTTGATTAATATCTTTAAAATCATAGAACCTGATCAGTTTATCAAATGGAAATTTACCCTGTTGATATAATGCAACCAGTTCTGGAATAAAGCGTTTAGCAACACTATTTCCTTCTACCACACCTATGATTGATTTACCTCCAATCAGTAAATCATTTACATCAAAAGCGGCAGTTACCCCTAATGGTGGTGCACCAACAATTGCAATTTTGCCGAGAATACCAAGTGCATCAATGCCCTGTTTTACAATTTCAGGACGGCCTGTAGACTCTAGTGCAAATTGAACACCACCTTGCGTAATTTCCTTAATTGCTTCAATGGGGTCTTGGACTTTACTATTAATAACATGTGTTGCCCCTAGTTCTTTTGCAAGAGTTAAACGGGACTCCACAATATCGACAGCAATGATCGTAGTTGCTCCACATACTTTTGCAGCAAGCAATGCACTTAATCCAACGGCACCTGCGCCCCATGTCACAAAGCTGCTGGCAGGTCTAACACCTAATGCATTTATGACTGCACCTGCGCCTGTCTGTATTCCACAGCCCAATGGACCCAATAATTCTAAAGGCACATCTTGAGTGACTTTTACTGCATTATTTTCACGGCTGATCGCATAGGTTGCAAATGAAGATTGTCCAAAAAAATGGTCATGTACTTTATGATGATCGTGTGTACAAATTGCAGAATTCCCTTCGGGATCAGTGCCACCAAAGTTACGACCAAAAAAGTCCTGACAATATGCAGGATTCCCACTGCCACATTGCTCACAAATCCCACAATATCCATAACTAAGAACTACATGATCACCGATTGCTAAATCTTTCACATTTGGACCAATCGCTTCTACAATTCCCGACCCTTCATGTCCTAATACCGCTGGTAAAGGAACAGGATAATATTGATCTCTAACAATTAAATCGGTATGACACATACCTGTTGCTACGATTTTTACCAAAACCTCATCATCTTGGGGTTCACGAATCTGAAGTTGCCTGAGTTCAAAATCTGCACCTTTGCTTTGGGTCACAGCTGCAGTAATCTCTGTAAAATTTTTCATATCTCAACATCCTGTATCAGATTATATTTTTATAAAAACAAGCGTCTTATTCACAGTTCCTTTCGTCTGGACCAACAGCCCCCTAAAAATAGAATGCTATAGATTCCAAGTGAAATAACATCTAAAACAAAATGTATCTAAGCTTAATCAGATACCAAGTTTTATTTTTGCGCCGTAACCCAATGGGTGGTCGTATATTCCTCAACGATCCATTGATCATTGAAACGGCCTAAACCTGAGTTCTTTTCGCCGCCGAATGGGGCATTAGGATGATCGGCAACCGAAATCTCATTAATATGAGACATACCTGCCTCAATCCCCAACGCAAATTTCACTCCACGTTCATGATTTGAAGTACACACCGCACTCGATAAACCAAATTCAGTGTCATTGGCAAGTTCAAGTGCATGAGCTTCATCACGTGCTTTTAAAATTGGTAGAACTGGACCAAAACTTTCTTCTTTCGCCACAGCAAAATCTGGCTCAACATTGATGAACACATGAGGTCCAACCAAATTGCCCTCAATTCCACCGTCAAAGAATAACGAAGCACCTTCATTTTGTGCTTGCTGAATAATACGGCGGATATTGTCAGTTTGCTGATTATTAATAATTGGCCCAACTAGAGTCTCTTCATTGGCTGGATCACCAACTTTAATGTTTGCCAAAGCAGGACGTAATTTTTCTAGGTATTGATCATAAATCTTTTCATCAATGATGACGCGGTTGGTACTCATACAAATTTGCCCTTGATGCAAAAAGCGTCCCATTACCGTTAAATTCACTGCAAGGTCTAAATCAGCATCGTCCAAAATTACTAATGGCGCATTGCCTCCAAGTTCTAAGCCAACACGTTTAATCCGTCTGGCAGACATAGCTTTTTCAGCTACTCGCTTGCCGATCTGTGTTGAACCAGTAAATGAAATAAACTTGCTTGTATCATGCTCAACCACATAGTCGCCAATTTCACTGCCTGCCCCGACAATTACATTCAACACACCCGCAGGGGCATTTGCCAATTCAAAAATTTTGGCAATAATCAACCCACCTGTCACAGGCGTATCACTTGCTGGTTTAAGAACAATAGTATTACCCAAAGCAATTGCAGGAATCACCGAGCGCATGCTCAAATGGAAAGGGAAATTCCAAGGACTTATGACTGTAATTACACCTAAAGCTTTATGGAATACTTGACTAACTTGTCCCTCATGGGCAGGTTTTAAATCAATTACCTCATTTACAGCATTCGCATATTTTAAAGATGCTTGAGAAATTTTAAGTGCCGCATCTACTTCAATATTCGCTTTAAGTCTTGAACTTCCAGCTTCATTTATTAACCAATCTACAAGAGATTCACGATGTTGTGTAATCACCGCAATAATACGTTCAATCAGAGATTGACGTTCACTCACAGTGGTTTTTTGCCATGATTTAAACGCTGATTGCGCAGCTTGATATGCTGCATCAACATCTTGTTGGCTGGCTCCTTGAATATCATCAATATGCTGACGAGTATAAGGATTTGTATTCGTTACAATTTTATTCGATGAACCGTTAATCCATTGTCCATTGATAAATTGTTGGTTAAAACTCTGCGCTAAACTCATGGTATATCCCTTTTTAAAGAAGCAATCCATCTGCTTCATTGTTTAATATCGTCTAATCTTATTTTTCAGGAAGAAATAAGATCGACTATGCTATTGTATTACAATGATTTCTTCATATTTAGGTATAACTTTATCCTGATAAGGTAAACCTACATAATTTTCGGCCAATGTCGTAAACCCAGCATTAGAATCTAAAATATAGTTCAGTTCAGCCTGCTTAATTTTATGATCGAATTCCGTTTCAAAACGATGCAGTAAATTTGTCATCCGCCATGAAAAGCGCTCTACTTTCCAAACACGTTTCAAACATTTTTCAGAATACTCATCTTATGTCGAATTTCTTTGATAGAACTCAATTAAAGCACTCAATAAATAGGTAATATCAAGTGAAGTTTTCCATCACATTTTCTCCATATCCTGATCCATAAATTATTTTTTTTAGAGCGCTTTTGATATAGATAAATTTCAGTAAAAACCGATTAATGATTTTAATGTCCGCATATCGGACAAAATGATTATCAAAAAAAACTAGATATTGAAGGGCTATTAATCAATACATTTTGCTTTAGATTTATTATTCGAAATAGTAAAAAGAGACCAGCGAGTGGTCTCTTTTTTAAATTGCTTAGATAGCCTCTCTGGTCATCTCACCATTCACCAATCTTAAAATCTGCAATGGATTGCTATCTTTTAAAGCTTCTGGCAATAAACTCTGCGGATAGTTTTGGTAACACACAGGTCTTAAGTAACGGTCAATGGCCAAGGTTCCAACTGAGGTGCCTCGTGCATCTGAAGTGGCTGGGTATGGCCCGCCGTGCACCATTGCATCACACACCTCAACACCTGTTGGGTAGCCATTTATAAGTAATCGACCGGCTTTTTCCTCTAAAACTGGAACTACATCTGCAAACTCGGTTAAGTCAGCTTCATCAGCAATTAAAGTCGCGGTCAGTTGCCCATTCATGCTTTGTAAGGCCTGAATGAGTTGGGCTTTATCTTCAACTTCAATGATGACTGTGGTTGGCCCAAAGATTTCTTCTTGTAAAAGCTGGTCACCTGCTAGCAATAATTCAACATCAGCTTTAAACAGTTGCGGTTGCGCCTGATTGCCTTGCTGGGTTTGACCTGCCAAATGTTCAATACCTTGATGCTCAGTTAAATGCTCAAGACCTGCGGTATAACTTTTTAAGGTGCCGGCATTCAGCATAGTCTGTGCAGGTTTGCCACCTATAATTTCGGTTAGGTTGCTAATGAGCTGAGTAAACTCGGCTGATTTAAAACCTAAAATTAAACCCGGATTGGTACAGAACTGACCACAGCCTAAAACAACTGAGTCGGCTAAGTCCTGTGCAATCTTTTCACCACGGGTTTTTAAGGCTTCTGGTAACATCAACATTGGGTTAATGCTGCTCATTTCAGCAAAGACCGGAATCGGTTGTGGACGGGCTGCGGCCATATCACATAAAGCTCGTCCACCACGTAGTGACCCCGTAAAACCTACAGCCTGTATTAAAGGATGCTTCACTAAAGGTTCACCCACGCCATTACCATAGATCATGTTAAATACACCTTTAGGCATATTTGATTTTTCTACGGCACGTTCGATTGCCTGAGCCACAAAATCCGCTGTGGCCATATGCCCACTATGCGCTTTTACCACTACAGAACAGCCTGCCGCTAGTGCCGAAGCAGTGTCACCACCTGCGGTTGAAAAGGCGAGCGGAAAGTTACTTGCCCCAAAGACTGCCACAGGGCCGACACCGATTTTAATCTGACGCAGGTCTGGGCGAGGTAAAGGCTGACGCTCAGGTAAAGCGGTATCAATACGGGCACCTAAAAAGTCACCACGGCGCAGCACTTTGGCAAACAAACGCATTTGCCCACTGGTACGACCACGTTCGCCTTGCAAACGTGCAAGTGGCAAAGCAGTTTCCTGTGAGACGATTTCAAGGAAATCTGTACCCAAAGCATCGAGCTCATCGGCAATATTTTCTAAAAAAGTAGCACGCTGTTCAGGAGACGTATGGCGGTAAGTTTTAAACGCTTGACTTGCTGCTTCACAGGCTTGATTCACCTCTTGTTCGGTTGCATGGTGAAACTCATAAGGCAAAGTTTCGCCAGTCGTTGCATTGACACTTTTTAGTAAAGTGGAACTTTGTGCGCTGCGTGAACCGCCAATAAAGTTGTGTCCAATGACCATTTTTATATTCCTTAGAGAGTAATAACTGAACCGATCGGTAGCTCTGGTTGTGTATGGGCAAGCTTATTTTTGAGTGGAAGTCCGAACTCTTTCATCTCTATTTCAAACTCATCGTTGACTTGCGCTTGAATACCATCAGCGAAAGATAGAGTCGCTGTACCGAAATAATGGATATGTACATCGCCTGCTTTTAAGAATTGTTGATACTTAAAGTGGTGATATTCCAGATTTGCCAAGCTATGGCACATATTGTCTTCACCCGACAAAAACTCTTTTTCCCAAATGATTTGTCCATTACGGCGTAAACGGCTAGTTCCGACTAAATGTTTTGGTAATTCGCCTGTCCGTAAAGCTGGACCAAAACTACAAAAACGTAATTTTGAATGCGCCAGATATAAATAATTACGACGCTCCATCACATGGTCAGAATATTCATTGCCCAGCGCAAACCCGATTCGGTAAGGCTTTAAGTCTTCGCCAATAACATAGAGGCCTGCAATTTCAGGTTCTTCGCCGCCGTCTTCGGCAAATGGAGGTAAAGGCAGCTCTGCTCCCGGCCTTACCACAATTGAACCGTCGCCTTTATAAAACCACTCTGGTTGTGCTCCGATCTGACCTTGTGCTGGACGGCCCTTTTGTAGCCCCCATTGAAATATCCGCATGGTGTCGGTCACCGAGCTGTCATCGCTTAAATTTTGTTGATGCATTTTGTCGCGTGCAGATGCAGAACCTAAATGGGTTAAGCCTGTACCGGACACCAGACAGTGCGTTGGGTCTGGATGATCTAAAGGCGGCAATACCTTTAAATCTGCTAATAAAGATGAATAATCATAGGTTTCCACTTCAAAGCCTAACGCCTCAACTTGCTGTTCCAGTGAAACTTGATTGCGGATTGCTAAAAGTGCTAAATCACGAACCGATTGAATATCTTTAACCGGATATGCCATGTTGCCTTCTACTTTAGCGACAGCACGTTGATTTGCACGATTTTCAAATTGAATAATTTGCATGTTTTATTCCTTACAAAGGCTTTTGAATATTCACTGTTTGTGTTTTTTGACGTTCGAGCTTGGCATAGACGATGTAAGTCAAAATCAGACCAAAAAGCATGACGATAGATAAGAAATACAAACCAGCAGCCATATTTCCCGTGTATTCTTTTAAAAGTCCGATACCAAATGGCCCGACATAGCCACCTAAATTTCCGACAGAATTGATTAAGGCAATACCAGCCGCTGCACTTGCGCCTGTTAAGAATCGGCCCGGTAATGTCCAAAACACGGCAGTAGATGAAAATAGACAGAACGCAACCACAGCCAAAGCAGCCAATTGCATGACTGGAGAATTTAGCCAACCACTTAAAAACATTGCACAAGCGCCTAGTGCGTAGAGAAAACTTAAATGTCCGTAGCGGTCATTTAGACGATCGGTACTACGTGGAATAATTAACAAACCAATAATTCCAAAAACGTAGGGAATGCTAGATAGGAAGCCAATTTGAAGATCAGTACCGCCTCCAAATTGCTTGATAATAGAAGGCAACCACAGATTTAAACCGTAAATACTTAAAGTCACTGGTAAGTAATACAATGCTAATAAAAGTACGCGTTTGTCTTTTAAGGCATGCAGTGGATTGGCATGTCGGGTTTGGTCATATTCGGCTTCATCTTTAACAAGTTCATTTGTAAGCCATTGTTTTTGTTCAATACTCAACCATTTCACTTTATCAATATTATCTGGCAACCACAGGAATGTCGGTAAAGCCAATAAAACCGCGGGCAAGCCAACTGCAACAAACAACCATTGCCAGCCGTGCAAATTTGCAATGCCATCCATTCCAAGTAATAGACCAGCTAAAGGCCCTGCAATCATCATGGCAATCGGTTGTGAAAGCACAAACATTCCCATGATTTTTCCGCGATGCCGCACCGGATACCACTGTGTAATTAAATATAAAACACCCGGGAAAAAGCCTGCTTCTGCTACACCAAGTAAAAACCGTAATAGATAAAAACTTTTAGGGCCTTGAATGAGCGCCATGGCCATGGTGATGAGGCCCCATGTTAATAAAATGCGGGTAAACCATTTACGAGCACCAAATTTGTCTAAAAGCAAATTACTTGGAACTTCAAAAAGAAAATATCCAATAAAAAATAAGCCAGCTCCTAGGCCATAGGCAGCATCACCAATTCCTACATCGGCCCCCATATGCAAATGGGCAAATCCGACAGCGGCCCGATCAATGTATGCCACCAGATATAGTATGACTAATGCAGGTATCAGCTTAAACGTGACCGTCCGTATTACATCCTTTTCGAAATCCATGTTCGACTCCATTTCCTATTATTTACTTATAGAGCATCTTGCTCGTAAATTATCCTTTCAATTTAAAATATAGTAATACTATTTAAATTTCAAACCTTTTAAAAATAAAATTTATGGTGTATTTTTAATTTAATTAATTCTAATAGTAATACTATATAAGGAAATTTGTATGAATAACAAACAAGTTCTTCGTTCGGCTGCCTGGTTTGGTACAACGGATAAAAATGGCTTTATGTATCGCAGTTGGATGAAGAACCAAGGAATTCCAGATCATGAGTTTCAAGGTAAACCGATTATTGGAATTTGTAATACGTGGTCTGAACTCACCCCATGTAATGCGCATTTTCGAAAAATTGCCGAACATGTAAAAAAAGGGATTTTAGAAGCGGGCGGCTACCCTGTTGAGTTTCCTGTGTTTTCAAATGGTGAGTCGAATTTACGTCCTACCGCCATGTTTACACGCAACTTAGCCAGTATGGATGTCGAAGAAGCGATTCGTGGTAACCCTATTGACGGTGTGGTGTTACTGACAGGTTGTGACAAAACCACCCCTGCATTATTAATGGGAGCTGCAAGCTGTGATATTCCAGCTATTGTAGTGACTGGCGGTCCCATGCTAAATGGTAAGCACAAAGGTAAAGACATTGGTGCAGGTACCATCGTTTGGCAAATGCATGAAGAACTCAAAGCAGGCAAAATTGATTTAAATGAATTTTTATCTGCTGAATCTGGTATGTCACGCTCGGCTGGTACATGTAACACCATGGGTACAGCTTCTACAATGGCGTGTATGGCTGAAGCCCTAGGCACTTCTTTACCCCACAATGCGGCCATTCCAGCGGTAGATTCTCGCCGTTATGTGTTGGCTCATCTTTCAGGTATGCGCATTGTTGACATGGTTCATGAAGATTTACGTCTTTCCAAAATCTTAACCAAAGAAGCCTTTGAAAATGCGATTAAAGTCAATGCAGCTATTGGTGGTTCAACCAATGCCGTAATTCACTTAAAAGCAATTGCTGGACGCATTGGGGTTGATTTACAACTCGATGACTGGAACCGTGTTGGCCGTGGCATGCCAACCATTGTTGACTTACAGCCTTCAGGCCGTTTTTTAATGGAAGAATTTTATTATAGCGGCGGCTTGCCAGCCGTGATTCGTCGCATGGGTGAAGCCAATCTCTTACCACATCCACACGCTTTAACCGTAAATGGTCAAGCCATTTGGGAAAATTGCCAGCAATCACCTATTTATAACGATGAAGTAATTCGGAAAATAGATAACCCAATTCGCCAAGATGGTGGCATGTGTATATTACGCGGTAATTTAGCCCCTAAAGGTGCGGTGCTTAAACCATCTGCTGCCACACCTGAACTGATGAAACACCGTGGTCGTGCAGTCGTATTTGAAAACTTTGATGATTATAAAACCCGCATTAATGATCCAGACCTTGATGTTGATGAAACTTGTATTCTTGTGATGAAAAATGCCGGCCCTAAAGGCTATCCCGGCATGGCAGAGGTTGGAAATATGGGACTACCGCCAAAGGTTTTAGCCAAAGGCATTACCGACATGGTTCGTATTTCCGACGCACGAATGAGTGGAACAGCGTATGGCACGGTCGTTTTACATGTTGCCCCTGAAGCTATGGCAGGTGGGCCTTTGGCCGTAGTTCAAAATGGTGACTTTATCGAACTTGATGCCTATGCTGGAAAACTTCACCTAGAAGTGAGTGATGAAGAACTTAAGCAACGTCTTGAAAATTTAGCACCACCAGCTCCACCAAGTTTTATTGGCGGTTACCGTAAGCTCTATGTAGAACATGTTTTACAAGCCGATGAGGGCTGTGATTTTGATTTCTTGGTCGGTTGCCGTGGCTCAGAAGTTCCACGTCATTCCCATTAATATTTATTCTTGAAAAAGATGATCTTGTTAAAACACAAGGTCATCTATACCATAGGATATTCAACATGTCGTAATAGTGAAATATGAGTAAAGCTGACTATAAAAATCCTATTCCAAGCAAAAGCCAACATGCATTAATTGTTCAACAATTGGGATTAAAAATTGTTTCTGGAGAAATTTCAGAAAATGAGAAACTCCCAAGTGAAGTTGATTTATGTGAGGAATATAAAGTCAGCCGCCCTGTCTTTCGCGAAGCAATCCGTGTTTTAAACGCTAAAGGCTTAACTTACTCAAGACCCAAAATTGGAACTGTGGTAAGGCCTAAAGAAGAATGGCATTTACTCGATCCAGATGTATTGTTTTGGCTAATTCAAACCACGCCTGAACACGAATTTTTTAAAACACTTTCTACCGTACGACGCGTTTTAGAACCTGAGCTTGCTTATATTGCAGCAAGTACAGCAAACGAAGAAGATATTGAACGCATTAAACATGCCTATGATGGGATGGAAAAAGCAACAACAGTTGAAGAATTTATAGAGCCAGATATTCAATTTCACTTAGCAATTGCCAAAGCAACGCATAATGACTTATTGGCTTATATGTCAAAAATGCTGGTTTTACCTTTACAGCAATCTATTCAAGTCACCAGTCTACGCCCAAATTTACAAGGCCATTCACTACCTAGACATAAAGCGATTTTAACCGCAATTGAAAATAAAGATCCGCTCTCGGCTCGCCATGCTTCACTTGTTCAGCTAGACGACACCAAAATGGCTTACGATTTAATTAAAAAATAATTTGATATATTCACTATTTAAAGCCTGATCACTCAAAATAAAGTAATCAGGCTTTTTTATTTATAAATTAGAATACCTTTTTAACTAAGACAGTAAATGTCGAATCAATCGGATTTGAAATTGGCGCATCAGGTTCACCATTACTATACTTTTTATAGAAACCATCTTTGTCCCAAGCTTTGGCATACGCTAAACCAGTAGTCCAGCCATCCCCTAAATCTTTAATCAATTCGACTTTCATATCTTGAAAGTTAGCTTCCGAGAAATTTTTAATTCTTTCATAGCCATAGTGAGCACCAAAAGTCCAAGACTCATTGATAGGCTGAGTAAAAGTTAGATCTAGATAAGTTGTTCCTCGTGAACGTTTACCTGCTGGGCCACCCATCGTATCTGAGTTATAGCCTGCATAATCTGGAGTGTAGGTAATGAAATATTTAAGAGTCAAAGGCCCATAACCAATTTGAGGCACAATTTCGCCATAGTTATAACTGGTACTCCCCGTTTCAGGCGTACTTTTGGCTCCTGGATAATAGTAATAAAAAACCGTCATTCCAGCTGAAAACTTATCAAAAGTTTTTATATAACCTGTATAAAAATCCCACTCAACTGAAGCATCACGAATATATTTGGAACTTACATTCGAGGCCCAAGTTCCCACAAATAATCCATTCGGATTTGCATAATCTAGACCAATTTGTAATGCTGGCTTACCCCAAGTTTGTTGAAAACCACGTGATATATATTGACTTGCGAAGGTTACATTAGCACTGTATGGAGAAATTTGTTCTTGTTCGTTTACTTGTTCAGCATGTACAACACCAGTAGACATAATAAGAGAAGCTATCCCTAAAATTTTTCTCATCTATTAATTCCTATTAAATATTACCTATAATCTTAAAGTTTTAAAATAACATGATAATTCAATTTAAAACGTATTAAAAAGTTATAAATTTAAATTTCTGGACACTTCTTCTTCGCTATAAATTTCTTCAATACAATCTAAAATTTTAGGAATATACGAACTTTGGTCCATATTGCGCATAGAAAGAGAAATGGGACTATAGGCTTCTAAGTCTAAGATATTTAAATAAGTTAGATTCTTCATTCCAATATCACAGGCACTTTCTGGAATAATACAAATACCCTCGCCCGATGCTACCAAACCAAGCGCCATGTGAATTTCTCGTACTTCAGTCAGCTTGGCCGGCACAAGACCTAATTTAGTAAATAAAGCTTGAATAGTGGTAGAAAAATTGGGTTTAGGTGTCGTTGGATAAGAAAAAATTGTCTCATTAATAATTTGAGATAAATAAATTCCCGATTCTTGGAACTCACTTAACGGATGCTTTTTATGAATCGCGAGTTTTAATTTTTCTTTTCGAAGTAAAAGTCGTTTAATCGCTGGATCGCTAATGGGTAAACGACCAAAACCTAAATCAATTTTACCTAGTTTTAATGCTTCGACCTGATCACGTGTACCACATTCAATAAGCTCGACATGAATGTCAGTATTTTTTTGTCTAAATAGATAAATGACCTGCGGTAATCGCCCGTAAAGAAGCGAACTCACATAGCCAACTTTAACAACATTCTCGACTAGCTTCAGTTTCTTTGCCATAGAAGCAGCTTGAGCTGTATGGGTCAAAATCTGTACCGCATGTTGGTAAAAAAACAGCCCTGCTTCAGTCACTTTTAATGGACGTGAGCCTTTCACAAATAGATCAATGCCTAACTCTTCCTCTAGTTTTTTGATTTGGCGCGTGAGTGGTGGCTGAGCAATAAAAAGCTTTTCTGCGGCCTTAGTCAGACTTTGTTCTTCAACAACGGTAACAAAATAACGTAGATGTCTTAATTCCATTAATATACCTTTTTAGTATCTTAAAATACCGTTCTATATCTATTTTAGGCTATTACATTCTTCTATGGTATGTAAACAAGTTTGAAATAGTTGAAACTTCATGTATAGAACCATAGAAACCATACTTGTGGATATTCCAACTATCCGTCCTCACCAGTTGTCTGTGACTACCATGCGTACTCAGACTTTGGTGCTCGTTAAAATTACGACCATGGATGGTATTGTCGGTTGGGGTGAAGCGACCACCATTGGTGGACTGAACTATGGTGAAGAAAGTCCTGAAAGTGTCAAAGCCAATATTGATACTTACTTTGCACCATTACTCACATCAGTTAAAGACTTAAACGTTGCACAAACGCTAAAACTGATTCGTAAGAATATTAATGGTAACCGTTTTGCGAAATGTGCCATTCAGACTGCTCTACTTGATATTCAGGCCAAGCGCTTAGGCGTGCCATTAAGTGAAGTTTTAGGTGGCCGTCTACGTAACAGTTTACCTGTACTTTGGACACTCGCGTCTGGCGACACAGAAAAAGATATTGCTGAAGCGCGAAAAATGATTGAGTTGAAACGTCATAATACGTTCAAACTCAAAATTGGTTCACGCCCTTTGCAACACGATGTTGATCATGTGATTGCAATTAAAAAAGCACTAGGTGCAGATATTAGTGTACGCGTTGACGTAAATCGTGCATGGTCAGAGCTGGAATGTATTCAAGGTATTCAACAGCTACAAGATGGCGGAATTGATTTAATTGAACAACCTTGTGCTATTCAAAACACTGAAGCACTTGCGCGTTTAACACAGCGTTTTGATGTCGCAATCATGGCGGATGAAGCTTTAACTGGTCCTGACAGCGCATACCGTATTGCAAAAAGTCATGGTGCAGATGTATTTGCCGTGAAAATTGAACAATCTGGTGGTCTGATCGAAGCGTGTGAAGTTGCAAAGGTTGCAGGTTTGGCTGGAATCGATCTTTATGGCGGCACTATGCTTGAAGGCCCGGTAGGTAGCATGGCTTCTGCTCATGCGTTTGCAACCTTTGAAACATTAGCGTTTGGTACTGAATTATTTGGTCCGTTATTGCTTACCGAAGAAATTTTGAAAGAACCACTACGTTACGAAAACTTTGAATTGCACTTGCCAACGACTCCCGGCTTAGGCATTGAAATTGATGAAGATAAAGTCGAGAAGTTACGTCGTTAAGGCAACAGGATAAGGAGTTTCCCATGTTATTTCATGTACGTATGGATGTGCATATTCCACTTGATATGCCAGCCGACAAAGCAAATGAAATTAAGGCCGTCGAAAAAGCCTATTCGCAAGACTTACAGCGTCAAGGTAAATGGCGTCACATCTGGCGTATTACAGGCCAGTACTCAAACATCAGTATTTTTGATGTCGAGAGTAATGAAGAATTGCACAATATTTTACAGGGTTTACCTCTCTATCCCTACATGAACATCGAAGTGATGGCACTTAATCGCCACCCTTCTTCTGTTCGTGATGATGATTCGTAAACCAAAAGAATTTTTTAAATGTGATCTCTGAAGTCCATTTAAAAACCAAGCAGATTATTCAGAAGGTAACAAGGAACGTGGCGGCACTTATTCGCTAGCAAGACAAAATGCCCGCAGCGCTGCCACCCAAAACCGTATTGCATACTTAAGGAGTTTTAGTATGAACCGTCAACAAATTGATGCGCTTGTAAAACAAATGAATGTCGACACTGCAAAAGGCGAAGTTGATGCACGTGTTCAACAAATTGTAGTGCGCCTTCTCGGGGATTTATTTCAAGCCATCGAAGATTTAGATATTCAACCTTCAGAAGTATGGAAAGGTTTGGAATATTTCACAGACGCAGGTCAAGCAAACGAACTTGGTCTTTTGGCAGCTGGCTTAGGTTTAGAGCACTATCTTGATTTACGTGCAGATGAAGCTGATGCCAAAGCTGGTGTTACGGGTGGCACACCGCGTACTATCGAAGGTCCACTGTATGTAGCTGGCGCACCTGAATCTGTTGGTTTTGCGCGTATGGATGATGGTACAGAATCTGGCAAAATCGATACCTTAATTATTGAAGGTAAAGTAACCGACACGGATGGCAATATCATTGAAAATGCCAAAGTTGAAGTATGGCATGCCAACAGTTTGGGTAACTATTCATTCTTTGATAAGTCTCAATCTGACTTCAACTTACGTCGTACCATCTTAACTGATGCTGATGGTAAGTATGTTGCATTAACAACTATGCCTGTAGGTTATGGTTGCCCACCAGAAGGTACAACTCAGGCCCTTCTTAACAAATTAGGCCGTCATGGTAACCGTCCATCTCACGTTCATTACTTCGTTTCTGCACCGGGTTACCGCAAGCTGACTACTCAATTCAACATTGAGGGTGATGAGTACTTATGGGATGACTTTGCTTTCGCAACCCGTGACGGCTTAGTTGCAACAGCAGTTGATGTGACTGACCCAGCTGAAATTCAACGCCGTGGTTTAGATCACGCTTTCAAACACATCACATTTAACATCGAACTTGTTAAAGATGCCGCTGCTGCTCCTTCAACTGAAGTTGAGCGCCGTCGTGCTAGTGCTTAATTGAAAGTATATGTGAGTTAAAAGTTCGCTTTTGACTCACAAAGTTTATTCCATTTATTACTACCATTAAGAATTTAAATAAATTTTTAGCGGTAGTAATACATCACGTTACCTCATGCTCTAGGGTTTCTCACATGATTGACAAAAGTAAGTCCTCACTAAGCGAGGTTCTATCGCAGATTAAAGATGGTGCAACCATTCTGATTGGTGGTTTCGGTACCGCAGGACAACCCGCTGAACTCATTGACGGTCTTATTGAACTTGGCGTTAAGGACCTGACCATTGTGAGCAACAATGCCGGTAATGGCGATTACGGTCTGGCTAAGCTGCTTAAGGCTGGTTCAGTTAAAAAAGTCATCTGTTCTTTCCCACGTCAGTCTGACTCTTATGTTTTTGATGAACTTTACCGTGCGGGAAAGGTCGAGCTTGAAGTCGTACCACAAGGTAATCTGGCGTGCCGTATTCAGGCAGCCGGTATGGGCCTAGGCGCTGTGTTTACCCCAACAGGCTTTGGAACACTTTTAGCCGAAGGCAAAGAAACCCGCGAAATTGATGGTAAAGACTACGTACTTGAATATCCGATCAAGGCTGACTTTGCTTTGATTAAAGCCTACAAAGGCGATCGTTGGGGCAATCTGGTTTACCGTAAATCTGCACGTAACTTTGGCCCGATTATGGCCATGGCTGCGGATGTCACTATTGCTCAGGTTTCTGAAGTGGTTGAGCTAGGTGGTTTAGACCCAGAGCACATCATCACCCCAGGTATTTTTGTACAGCACGTTGTACAAGTAGCGCCAGCACAGTAAGCAATAAGGAGAAATAACATGAGCTACCAGAAACTCAGCCGTGACCAGATTGCACAACATGTGGCACAAGATATTCCAGATGGCGCCTATGTAAACCTAGGCATTGGCTTACCAACCAAGATCGCTAGTTACTTACCGAATGACAAAGATATTTTTCTTCATTCTGAAAATGGCCTATTGGCTTTTGGCCCACCGCCAGCTGCAGGTGAAGAAGATCCTGAACTGATTAATGCGGGTAAAGAGTTTGTGACCATACTTGAAGGCGGCAGCTTTTTCCACCATGGCGACTCATTTGCCATGATGCGTGGTGGTCACCTTGATATTGCAGTACTCGGTGCATTTCAGGTTGCTGCGAATGGTGACTTGGCCAACTGGCACACGGGGGCACCGGATGCGATTCCTGCTGTGGGTGGTGCGATGGATTTGGCGGTTGGTGCCAAGAAAGTATTTATCACCACAGATCATGTGACCAAGCAAGGTGAGCCGAAGATTGTGGCTGAGCTGACTTATCCGGTTACGGGTAAGAAATGTGTGGATCGTATTTACACTGACCTATGTGTGATTGACGTGACTAAAGATGGTTTGAAGGTGATTGAGAAAGTGGAAGGTCTTAGCTTTGATGAGCTACAAGCTTTAACGGGTGCAACTCTGATTGATGCGACTCAAGGGTAAGGTTTACACAGCATAGCCAATGCTACTACGGTCATTGCCTGTAAATGATAGTGGTCTTCGAAAGCCCTTTGTATAGGCAATACCTTACTTTTTAAGGATAAAAAGTAACAAAAATCCTTTGTTACTCTGACACAACATCCCTGTTGTGCTGAGCAACGAGGCGACATCCGTGTCGCCATCGCGAAACACTGAATAGAACTCTTTGAATACGGTTCTTGCTTATTAATTTGGATTTTACCGTAATTCGCTATTGTGACAGGCGACATGGATGTCGCCCGTTGGACAGGGAGGCATGGAAGCCTCCTCTGTTCAACAAAGGTTTTTGGTTACTTTTTTAAAAAAGTGACAAGAATTAGCTACTGGCATTTGACTCAACACGATAAGACTCTGTCATGACTACTTTTAACTTAGTAACCATGATGATCGCCAGCAAAATCTGGAAAAGTCTAACAATGTGGCAATGACAGCAACAGATTTCAAAATGGAAATGTAAGAATGAAAAACGCTTATATCATCGATGCCATCCGTACCCCATTCGGCCGTTATGCCGGTGGCCTTGCACCTGTCCGTGCCGATGACCTTGGCGCTGTGCCGATTAAAGCGCTCATGCAGCGTAACCCAAATGTAGATTGGGAACAGGTCGATGATGTGATTTATGGCTGTGCCAACCAAGCCGGTGAAGATAACCGTAACGTGGGTCGTATGTCAGCATTACTTGCAGGTCTACCGTATCAGGTACCGGCAACCACCATTAATCGTCTCTGTGGTTCTTCACTCGATGCGATTGCCATTGCTGCCCGTGCCATTAAAGCCGGCGAAGCGAACTTGGTGATTGCAGGTGGTGTAGAAAGCATGAGCCGTGCACCCTATGTGATGGGTAAGTCTGACAGTGCTTTTGGCCGTAGCCAGAAGATTGAAGACACCACCATGGGCTGGCGTTTCATTAACCCTAAACTTAAAGA
>NZ_JAKTIG010000006.1:0-13069 GCF_027855145.1 Acinetobacter sp. AOR18_HL | reverse complement strand
GTAAGCGTCCGCTGAACACACCTTCTGAATTCATCCTATAAGCCTTAATTTAGTCCACACTTAAAAACAAGTGGGGACTAAAATTTATGACTACAAATCACCAGACATCCATCGCATCTCTTGCGAAAAAACGAAGAACATACAGTGCTGAATTTAAACAGCAGATCGTTCAGGCTTGTAAAGCACCGGACGTTTCAATTGCTTCGGTCGCTTTGCAACATGGATTGAATACAAATCTTGTATCCAAATGGATTCGCTTAATTGATGCTAAGCCAGGGAATGATCGCTCACCACTACCGAATAAACCTGCATTTATTGCCTTATCTTGCTCTGCACCATTAGATCCTACTCCTACTGACATGTTAAAGGTTCAAATTACTTTACCCCACTCAAAAGCAGAAATTGGCTTGAAATGGCAAGTATCAGAAATATCTGCTTTAGCAGAATTACTCAAGGCACTTGCAACATGATCCGCATTGATGAAATCTGGCTTTCTACCCAACCTCTGGATATGCGAGCAGGGATGGATATTGTCATGGCTCAGGTGGTGAGAGCCTTTGGCTACATCAAACCGCATTGTGCTTACCTGTTCTGTAATAAACGTGGCCATCGCATGAAAGTGCTGGTACATGATGGACTGGGCATCTGGCTGTGTGCCCGGCGGCTGGAACAGGGAAAATTCCACTGGGCGCAGGTTCACCAGGGTGAAAGCATGGCGATAAGTCCGGAACAGTTACAGGCACTGATCCAGGGTTTACCTTGGCAGCGCATTGGACGACAGCAGGTGGTGACGATGCTTTAAACCAGACTGTTCCATTCTGCTATTCTCCAAACGTTCTATTTCATTCTTCTCATGACCTCAGGCATACTGCGGTCATGAATACGCTGCCTGACTTAAGCCAACTGACCCATGAACAACTGCTGGAATTCACCAGACAGTTGGCAATGCAGCATCAGTCTCTGGCAGAATCAAATCAAGAGTTAGAAAAATCAAACCAGCAATTGGATGCCAAAGTTCAACATCTTTCTATTCTCACTCAAAAATACGAGCATGAACTGGCGCTGTTTAAAAAGCACAAATTCGCCCAAAAGAATGAACACTTAACGGCAAAACAAATCCATCTGTGGGATGAAGCGGTTGAAGAAGATATTGCCGCGGTTGATCTAGAACTGGAGCGGCTGAATGCAGATAAAACCGATGCAGTGACACACAAAGCCACAGTCAATAAACCTAAACGTCGACCACTGCCAGATCATCTACACACCATCCGTATTGAGCATGAACCTGCATCAACCCAATGTGCTTGTGGATGCCAACTCCGGCGTATCGGCGAAGATGTCAGTGAAAAACTGCATTTCAGACCGGCACAGTTCTATAAGGAACAGCATATCCGTGGCAAATGGGTCTGTGATCAGTGCGACACCCTGACTCAGCAAGCGATGCCAGCCTATGTGATTGATAAAGGCATTGCTTCACCTGAACTGCTCAGCCATGTGTTGGTATCGAAGTATGCCGATCATTTACCGCTGTACCGTCAGCGCCTGATCTATCAGCGGGCGGGCATTGATCTGTCCAGATCCACGTTATCTGACTGGATTGGTCGCTGCGGTGTGGAACTGGAACCTCTGGCCAATGCCTTAAAACAGGTGGTGCTGCAACAGCGGGTGATCCATGCCGATGAAACGCCGGTCACCATTATGCGGATGGGTGAGAATGAGAAAAAACCGAAGAAAGGTTATGTCTGGGCCTATGCCACCACACAGTACAATCCAGTTCAAGCGGTGATCTATGACTTTCAGGATAGCCGTTCAGGTCAGCATGCAGAAGAGTTCCTGAATGGCTGGCAGGGCCATCTGGTCTGTGATGATTACAGTGGTTATAAAGCACGCTTTAAATCAGGCGATGTCATTGAGGTGGGCTGCATGGCACATGCACGTCGTAAATTTCATGAACTGCATGTGACCGGGAAAAGTCAGATCGCTGAACAGGCATTAGTGCTGATTCAGAAACTGTATGCCATAGAAGCAGAACTCAGGAAAAAGACCGATAGTACAGCAGAACACCGCCGCGAATACCGACAACAGCACAGCCAACCGGTGAGGCAACAACTGTATGAATGGCTCAACCAACATGATCTGACGGTGCCATCGAGTTCTCCAACCGCCAAGGCGATCAATTACAGTCTGAAGCGTTGGCCAGCCTTAAGCCGCTATCTGGATGATGGCAATCTACCCATTGACAATAACTGGGCAGAGAACTCAATGCGTCCCTGGGCATTGGGCCGTAAGAACTGGTTGTTTGCAGGTTCGCTGCGCAGTGGACAGCGAGCGGCAAATATCATGACTTTAATCCAGTCAGCAAAGCTGAATGGCTTGGATCCGTATGCCTATTTAAGTGATGTGCTGAAAAAGCTACCGACACATAAAGTGACCCAGATTGAAGAGTTACTGCCACACTGCTGGAAACCTAAATCGAATTAAAAAATTGGTATGGGATTCAGCGGACGCTTACTCAGGAAAATACCAAATACGGTAAAAATACCACCCGAAATACCATCAATCCATTTTGAAAAATTACGATAAGCTGCTCTAAAACTTGGTAACGAGAAAATAAAAGTCACAAAGCAGAACCATAAAATTGTCTCGACTGTTACAATAATAAAGAGTAGCCAGTGAACTTGATCAAGTTGAGGATTAGCTAAAAATAAAGAGAAAACACTACCAAAATAAATAACAGCTTTTGGATTTGATAAATTGGTTATCAAACCTTTAATAAAAAATAAGTAAGGTGCTTTTGGGAGCTCAACAGCAACATTGCCCTCTTGCTCATTTTTTGAAAAAGCCGAACGTAGCATCTGATAGCCCAACCAACATAGATATAAGCCACCAGCAATGAGCAATCCTTGCTTTAACCAAGCCATTTTCTCAAATATAAGATTTAATCCCATCAGTGCCAAGCACGCCCAAAACATAACACCCGCCGTTATACCAGCAACGACCAGCATAGCGTCTTTACGAGACCGGCTAATGGCAGTTTGAGATACAAGGAAAAAATCAGGCCCGGGAGTAATAAGTGCGCAAAAGTGAATAAAGGCTAAAGTAATCAGAGCTAATAGCATGTCTTTCTCCTAATTTAATTCATTGTTATTTATTTAGGGAAAATACATTAGCATTTTTTTACTAGACGATAAAATCTTTAAGTCATTTATAAATAGGTTCACTTTATTTAAGTTATAAAAAAGCCTCCGAAGAGGCTTAAATTGTATTGTCTTAAACTAGAATATCCCGCTTACCATTAGGACCCATTGAGCTCACAATGCCGTTCTCTTCCATTTGATCAATAATACGAGCAGCACGGTTATAACCAAGACTAAATTTGCGCTGTAGCGAAGATGTAGATGCTTTTCGAGTTTCTAATACGAATGACACACATTGATCATAAAGTGCATCTCGGTCAGAACCGCCTTCACCCTCTTCAAAGCCACGTGACGCTGGCTCTTCATCAAATGGTGTCAAGATTTCATCAATATAATCTGGTTCGCCACGCTCACGCCAAGCATCACAGATACGGTTTACTTCATCATCACTAATGAAAGCACCATGCACACGTTCCGGCTCAATTTTACCTGGTCCTAAGAACAGCATATCACCATGACCTAACAAGTCTTCTGCTCCACCAGCATCCAAAATAGTACGCGAGTCAATTTTACTATTTACACGTAGTGCTACACGCGTTGGAATATTGGCTTTAATCAAACCGGTAATAACATCAACAGATGGACGTTGAGTTGCAAGCAATAGGTGAATACCAGCAGCACGAGATTTTTGCGCCAAACGGGTAATCATTTCTTCTGCTTTTTTACCCACTTGCATAATCATGTCGGCGAACTCATCCGCAACAATGACAATAGATGGTAATGGCGTTAAACGAGGTGCACGTTCTTGTGTCGCTGAATCACTTGGCTTCCAAGTCGGATCAATTAAGTCTTCACCATTCGCAATCGCTTCTTCAACTTTACGGTTATAGTCACTTAATTTACGAATTTTTAAGAACGACATAAGTTTATAACGACGTTCCATTTCATTCACACACCAGTTTAACGCACTTACCGCATCTTTCATGTCAGTAACGACTGGAGTTAATAAATGTGGAATATCATTATAGTTTGCAAGTTCGAGCTGTTTTGGATCGATTAGAATTAAACGTAGTTGGTCAGGCGTATATTTAAGCAACATCGATAAAATCATCGAGTTTACTGCAACTGACTTACCAGAACCTGTCGTACCAGCAACCAACATATGCGGTGCTTTCGCCAAATCAGTGAGTACAGGGTTACCCGAAATATCTTTACCCATCGCCATACTAATTAATGCACTTGGGTCGCGATATGTTGGTGTTTCCAATAACTCAATCAAACGTACCATTTCACGGGCACTGTTTGGCACTTCAATACCAATATATGGTTTACCAGGAATGACTTCGACCACACGTACAGATGCCATCGACATTGAACGCGCCAAGTCACGCGAGATATTCGTGACCTTAGAAGCTTTAACACCGGGTGCCAAATCTAACTCAAAGCGAGTTACAACTGGTCCTGGTTGAGCCTCTACTACTTGAGCTTTTACGTTAAATTCTTGCAATTTAATTTCAAGCAATTCAGACAAACGTGAAAGTTGCTCTTCAGTAAAGTTGACTTTCTTATTTGGATCAACCTTATCGAGTAAATCAAGACCTGGTAAAGTTGGCAAATCCAAACGCTTTTTGGCAACTTGCATTGCACGAGACATTGGGCGGCCTGATGCATCTGTTAACGGCGCATCAAAATCGAAATCGTCTTCATCAAAATCAGAATTTTCCTGCGGTTTCCCAGCAGTCTCCTGCCAAGCCTCAATAAACTCTTCTTTTGAAAGTTTGTCGGCCTGTATAGTCGTTTGGATAGGAGCTTTTACAAATGCTGAAGATTGCGCATAACTACTTGCTCTTACAGGTTCAGCTGGAGCAATGTCTTCATCTATTAATAAATCATCAAAATCTTCAAAGACTTGTTCGTTTGCTAAATTTTTAGGTGATTGATTTAAATTTGAAATATTTGAAGATGTTTCGTTCGCAATATTAACAGATTGCGAAGTTGGTTCCGTCTCTATATGGTGATCTTGAACAAATGGTGTATGCACATCTGTTGCAGTTTTACTGTTTGGAACCGCGGCAAGCAACTCATCAAAAATCTCATCATCATTCCAATCAAGACCATGTAAGTCTTGTTTAGATGATGGTTGATTTTGATTTACTTGAGAAATTGTTTGCTGAAATTGCTCATGAGTAGGAACTTGTTCTATCTCTGTCGAATCATCAGCAGCTCTTAAAAGCGCATCAATTTCTTGCTTATGACTCGCATCATCACGCTGTAAAGCACGCCATACTTCGCCAGTCGCAACTAAACGTTGGCTATCTCGTTCAAGTTTATGGGCCTGTTCAAGCGTATGCTCAAAGTTCTGAGTATTTGCAACTGGTGTATCTGCAACAGGTTCAGGTCGGCTCTGCTCTTTCGCTAGCACATCTGCAAATAAGCGCTCAGCAACCGCATCATGTCGCGTTGTGGTAGATTGCGGTTGAGTTGATTCAGATTGAACTGATGCTTCTTTCTCATCTGAAGCATTCGCATTCGTCTCTGCATTATCAGCAACTTTAACCGCGGCTGCTTTGTTGGCAGGTTGAGTTGTTAAGTCATAATCCGATTCATTCGGAGATACGTTCTTATAAAATAAATCTTGTAAATAACTTGGTGTCGCTTTGAGCGTAACCCATGTTTTACTCCATTGCACCCCAAATGCAAGTGTAAACAAGACTACCCCGAAAACCAGCAAAAATAAGGTCGCACCGTAAATTGTTAACAATTGAGATAGGCTTTGACCTAACTCATAACCAATAATTCCCCCAGCTGCATTATCTAAAGTATCTGCCGGCACATTCCAATGTAAATAAAGTAAGCTAGATACAACTAGAATTAAGAAGAATTGTGCAGCATAACGAAATGGGCGGTTTAGGAAACTACGTGGCCACCAAACCTGAATTGCTTCAATGAAAAGGAAAATTGGAATAAGCAAACTTGCCCATCCTAAAAAACCAAACAGCAAATCTGCAATCCATGCGCCAGCAATACCACTTGCATTGGATACTTGCTGAGTATCACTGGAAATATGCATCCAGCCCGGGTCAAATGGTGTATATGTTACTGTTGCCAGAAACATATAAATACCAAAAGAAACCAAGAATAATGTCATCAATAAGCGCTGTGCATAAACACTTGACACCGCAGTCATATACTGTCCTGTAACCCATTTAATTATTGGTTTAGAGATGTGAAGAACTACATTTTAGATCTTCAACGAATGAACTTTATATTATGCACCTGTTCTTACAAAAAAGGT
Source organism: Acinetobacter sp. AOR18_HL (assembly GCF_027855145.1). Lineage (NCBI taxonomy): Bacteria > Pseudomonadati > Pseudomonadota > Gammaproteobacteria > Moraxellales > Moraxellaceae > Acinetobacter > Acinetobacter sp. AOR18_HL. The sequence goes on along the minus strand of NZ_JAKTIG010000006.1, from coordinate 6,637 downwards.
GCATGATTCTTTACAGTTGTTGTTAACATAAGGCACTTCTATATTGTTATATAACTTAATTCGATTGACCTGATCAATATTATCCACATTGATTTAACGCTATTGATCGGCAAATTCACGTATAATTTTCAAAATTCTCGAAATAAATAAGGATACCCTCAATGAGTGCTCGTCATTCTCGGTTAATTATTCTCGGTTCTGGCCCTGCGGGCTATAGTGCAGCAGTATATGCAGCGCGTGCAAACCTTAAACCTACTTTAATTGCAGGTTTACAACTAGGTGGGCAACTTACAACAACAACCGAAGTTGACAACTGGCCGGGCGATCCTGAAGGTTTAACAGGTCCTGCATTAATGGATCGTATGCAAGCACATGCTGAACGCTTTGGTACAGAACTCGTCTATGACCATATTAACGAAGTGGACTTAAGTGTACGTCCTTTTGTTTTAAAAGGTGATATGGAAGAGTACACATGTGACGCTTTAATTATTGCAACTGGCGCTACAGCTCAATATCTTGGTCTAGAGTCTGAACAAAACTTTATGGGTCAAGGTGTAAGCGCATGTGCAACATGTGATGGTTTCTTCTACAAAAACCAAAAAGTAATGGTTGTTGGTGGTGGTAACACCGCTGTTGAAGAAGCACTTTATTTATCAAATATTGCTTCACATGTAACGTTAGTACATCGCCGTGATACTTTACGTTCTGAAAAGATTTTGCAAGATCATTTATTTGCCAAAGAAAAAGAAGGCAAAATCAGCATTATCTGGAACCACGAAGTTGAAGAAGTATTGGGTGACAATACTGGCGTAACCAGTGTTCGCCTTAAATCAACTCAAGATGATTCTAAGCAAGACGTAGAGGTTCATGGTCTGTTCGTAGCAATTGGTCACAAGCCAAACACTGGAATGTTTGAAGGCCAGTTAAACCTACGTGATGGCTACATCCAAGTGCAAAGCGGTACCTCTGGTAATGCAACAGCGACTTCTGTAGCTGGTGTTTTTGCTGCTGGTGATGTCGCTGACAGCATTTATCGCCAAGCGATTACTTCTGCTGGGTCTGGCTGTATGGCGGCTCTAGATGCTGAAAAATATCTAGATAATCTTTAATTAATAGATTTCTAGAGTTTTAAAACAGCCGTTCTTATAACGGCTGTTTTTTTTAGAATAATGACTAGCTGACATATATTAATTTTTATAGCATAACCTTAAAGCTCATCTTATTTTATTTTTATGAATACACTTCCACTTTCCCAATTCATTTTTCCTGACCCGATTGAAGCCGATCCAGAGGGTCATGGTTTAATTTGTATTGGAGCGGACCTCTCCCCTTCTACCCTATATGAAGCATACACCCATGGTCTCTTTCCTTGGTTTAATGAAGATGAGCCTATTTGTTGGTGGAGCCCAGAACCTCGTTGTGTGATTTACCCCCAAAACTACAAGCCCAGCAAGTCATTACTAAGAAATATGAAAAAACATGGTTATGCAATTACGGTTAATCATGCCTTTGAACAAGTTATTCGCTCTTGCTCTTTGCCAAGAAGTTATGCAGACGAAACATGGATTAGTGAAGATATTATTCAAGGCTACTGTGAGATGTTTAATGCTGGTTATGGTTACAGTATTGAAGTATGGCAACAAGAGGAGCTTGTAGGAGGTTTATATGGTGTTACGATTGGTAAAGGATGTTTTGGTGAGTCAATGTTTAGCAACGAAACGGATGTTTCAAAAATGGCTTTTTATACATTAATGCTCATAGGACAAGAAAATCAGCTACCATGGATAGACTGCCAACTCGTAAACAGTCACTTAATTAGTCTGGGAGCCAGTACACTTTCTCGTCAAGACTACTTAAAATCGTTACAAGATGTAATTATTCACCCCTCTATCAATTGGAAAAAGTATCAAGAACGTGTATTTTCAAGTAAAACAATAGCATTAGATGCAAAATTAATGGAATGATAACAGGAGGGACCAATCATGAAATCATATCACCCGAAGTCCCTTTTAAATGATCTGCAGTATTATATTACTCCACCTCATGATTGCAGCTATCTAGAAAATAAATCAGCACGCATGGTGTTTTTAGATCCCATCCATCGAATTGATGTGGTCACTCTTTCAGAACTTTCTCGTTTAGGCTTTCGCCGTAGTGGTGACTTTGTTTATCGCCCTGAATGTCATTTATGTAGACAATGTCTGTCTTGTCGTGTTCCAGTTGCCGATTTTCAAATGAACAGCATGCAAAAAAAAGCATGGAAACGAAATCAAGATCTCACCATGACTGTTCTACCTACGCGGCAAGCAGCACAAATTCATTATGATTTATACGAACGCTATATTAATGAACGCCATGCAGATGGTGATATGTTTCCGCCGAGCTTAGACCAGTTTGAAAAGTTTTTAGTACATAGCTGCACAGATAGTTTTTTTCTTGAGCTTTGGAAAGACAATCGGCTCATTAGCGTTTCTACTTGTGATTTAATGGATGATGGACTATCAGCTGTCTATACATTTTTTGATCCCGATGAGCATCGCAGATCACTTGGTGTTTACTCTATTCTTAACCAAATTGAATATGTGAAATCGCTCGGTTTAGAGTACCTTTATTTAGGCTATTGGGTGCCTCATTCAGCTAAAATGAACTATAAATCGCAATATACACCTTTAGAACTTCTACTTGATGGACAATGGCGTCGTTTAAACCGATCATTGTCACCAGAGGAAATTCAACAGCTAGGTACTTCTCTTATGACAACGTTACCTTCTGAATGGAATAATTTAATCATTAAATAAAGATGCGAAATCATCTGTACAGGTTTTTACCATAATGACCGCATCTTCCCGCCCACCATCTTGGGTAGGATAATAATTGCGACGCAGATCAATTTGGTGAAAGCCTGTTTTTTCATATAAACCAATAGCGGCTTTATTACTTTCACGAACTTCTAAAAAGATTTGTACTGGCTGATTTTCCAATTTTTCAATTGATGCACTTAATAACTCATATCCTAAACCCTGCCCTTGCATTTTAGGATCAACTGCCATGAGTAACAAATTAGCTTCATCTAAAACAGGCTGTAAAATACAAAACCCAACCACTCTGTTTTGTGACTCAATCACTGTACATTGATAAGAATTCAAAGATTCAATAAATTGCTGTCTTGACCACGGATGGGTCTGAACTGATTTTTCAATTTGAACAACAATATCCACATCAGTGTTTTGCATAATACGAATCATGAGTTTCAACGCAATGAAGATTCTAAAGTAGTGCGTATTATAAAAACTTCCCAAGAAAAAACGAGCAAAAAAAAAAGGACAATTGAATTGTCCCTTTTTTCAGTATTTGTTAAAGACCTAATTTTTCACGCCAAGTTGCCAACAATGCTGTGGTATCAGAATCATTTGGATGAAATTTTGGTCTTAAAAAATCAAGTAACTCTGGAATTTGACGAGTCATAAAACCTTTACGACCATACATGAACTTAAGCATGTATTTCGTATCTTTCCAAGTTAATTTATCATCAGTCTTAAGTAACTTAGCAGTAAAATAAGACTGCGTTGCAAAGATTAATGCCATTGCAATAATCAAGGCTGTTGAACGCATAAAATAAGCTTTCGGACCTTGTCCGTACATACTTGTATACACATCAAATGCCACAGCTTTATGTTCATTTTCTTCAACTGCGTGCCACATCCACAAATGATACATGGTGTCATCTTGGAACATGGCCTGAATTTCAGGGTTTTGTAAAAGTTCAGCTGCAATGGTCGATGTGAAATGCTCTAGAGCACAGGTTCCAGTCAAATCAATCATTTCTTTGGTATAGCCAAAAGGTTTCATTAATTTGGTTACAACAGCTGTACCCATCTTAATGACTTTTCCTGTTTGCTTTTCCATATGGCGCACATCATAACCATAAGCCTGTGCTGAAGCATTAAATGCTAAATGCTCTTTGGAGTGCATCGCTTCTTGACCAATAAAAGCACTAATTTCTTTTTGAAGATCTGGATCAGCAAGCTTTGGATCATTTCGAACAGCACGCGTACTATTTACAAAGAACTGCTCACCTTCTGGAAAAAGGGCCGATAATGCTGTCATAAAATGTGTTAATGCTGCATCATAATTTGCCCAATAACGTGGGACCTGAGCAAATTCAAAATCCATACGACGCACAGGGAAACTAGCGCCAGCACGATTGGAAATATTTACCTTAGCATTCATCTCAGACTCCTTTTAAGTGAATAGCTAATTCACATATAACTTTATTTATTTTCTTAATATTTATAATCATACGTCTTTCGATGTACCAATTAAGTGCAGATGAGGACAGAGAAATATCAGATGAGGTCATTCATAGACACATAAAGGTGCAATATCTGCTCCATGATCTCTTTAAAATAGTTATAGAAAAATAAAAAGGGCCACTATCGGGCTCTTTATAAATCATGAATTAAATCTATAAACCTAATTTTGCTTTCCATGTTTTCAATAGCCCAACAGTATCTAGGTCATTTGGATGAAAGCCAGGTTTAAAGTAAGCTAACATTTCTTTAGCCATACCACTAATAATACCTTTAGATGGGCTATATCCGTATTTATAAATTACTGATAGTTCATCTAAATTCAACTTGTTGTCTTGCTTTAATAAACGAAGCACAAAGGATGACTGGATTAAAAAGATTAAAGTCATAGCAAATACCAAAGAACTGGTTCGTAACGCATAAGCTTTTATGCCTTTACCAAACACACCTTCGTACACATCATAAGCTACGGCTTTATGCTCATTTTCTTCAATCGCATGCCAATACCACATTGTTGACATTGTCTCATCTGTCATAAGCTCTTGAATGTGCTTATTGACCAATAATTGCGAAGCAATAGTAGCGGTAAAATGCTCAAGAGCCGTTGTAGCAGTCAAATCAACCATTTCTTTTGTCATACCGAAAGGTTTGACAATTTTTACAAAAGTTTTAATTGCTGTTTGAATTGCCGTATCGGTAAATTTCTCTAACGTTTCTACATCATGACCAAACTTTTGAGCAGAAGCGTTGAAGTTTACATGCTCTTGAGTATGCATTGCTTCTTGCCCTATGAAAGCACTAATCTCTTTTTGGAGCGCTTCATCATCTTTAATAGCTGGGTGATAACGTACTGCTCGTACACTATCTATAAAGAATTTCTCACCAGCCGGAAACAATGCTGACAATGCAGTCATAAAATGTGTGAGTCCAGCAGAACCATTCATCCAATATTCTGGTACATCATTAAAGTCAAAATTCATACGACGTACTGGAAAGCTTGCGCCTGCACGATTCGTAATATTCACTTTAGCATTCATACCCAAAACTCCTTAGTAAGTAACCCTGGTTACTCAAACTTTATTGTTCGTTTTCTTGATTCTTATCATACAAAGTTAATAAAAAGGATTAAGGCGAAATAAGGACATTGAAATATCAGTTAGGGCCAGCCTTTATAGTGATTGTTAGACAATTAAATATAAAAAAAGCGCTCTAAAAAGAGCGCTTTTTTTCACTGAAAGTGATTATGCAGTTACTTTCGCAACAACACCAGCACCTACAGTACGACCACCTTCACGGATCGCAAAACGTAGACCTGGGTCCATTGCGATTGGGTGGATTAATTCTACTGACATTTCAACGTTGTCGCCTGGCATAACCATTTCAACGCCGTCTTGTAATTGGATTGCACCAGTTACGTCAGTTGTACGGAAGTAGAACTGTGGACGGTAACCATTTAAGAATGGAGTGTGACGACCACCTTCTTCTTTAGAAAGTACGTATACTTCTGCGTCGAATTTAGTGTGCGGCTTGATTGTACCTGGTTTAGCAAGTACTTGACCACGTTGTACGTCTTCACGCTTAGTACCACGAAGTAAGATACCACAGTTCTCACCTGCACGGCCTTCGTCAAGAAGTTTACGGAACATTTCTACGCCAGTTACAGTTGTTTTAACTGTATCTTTAATACCAACGATCTCTACTTCTTCACCAACTTTAACGATACCAGCTTCTACACGGCCTGTTACTACAGTACCACGACCAGAAATTGAGAATACGTCTTCGATTGGCATTAAGAATGCTTTGTCGATAGCACGTTCTGGTTCTGGGATGTAAGAGTCAAGCGCTTCAACAAGAGCAAGAACTGAAGACTCACCATATTGACCAGCATCGCCTTCCAACGCTTTAAGCGCAGAACCACGGATAACTGGAGTGTCATCACCAGGGAAGTCATAAGTAGAAAGAAGTTCACGAACTTCCATTTCTACTAATTCAAGTAATTCTTCATCATCAACAAGGTCACACTTGTTCAAGAATACGATGATGTAAGGTACACCAACCTGACGAGAAAGAAGGATGTGTTCACGAGTTTGTGGCATTGGACCGTCAGTCGCAGCACACACAAGGATCGCGCCGTCCATCTGAGCAGCACCAGTAATCATGTTTTTAACGTAATCGGCGTGGCCCGGGCAGTCAACGTGCGCGTAGTGACGAATTGGAGAATCGTATTCTACGTGTGAAGTATTAATTGTAATACCACGTGCTTTTTCTTCAGGTGCTGAGTCGATTTGTGAGTAATCTTTCGCTTCACCGCCGTAAGTTTTTGCACA